>CAYYHN010000001.1:0-2856 GCA_964471245.1 uncultured Rhodothermaceae bacterium
AAGGCAAAGACGAGGAAAAGCGGGAGGGGAAAACGACGGGGAAAGCGCATATAAATGGACATTCAGGCATTACAAGTGAAGTACAGCATGGACCGGTCCATGTGGTTCGAGGACCGAGGATCCATTCAGGAAACCAAGTTCGCCAAGAAACGCATAGCCAACAAGGAATGCACCCGTTTGTGCGACTAATTTTGTTGTCGCCAGTGCTGTGCCGCCCGTAGCCAAAACATCGTCGTGGATCAATACATGGTCGTTGGCATCGAGGGCATCCGTATGCATTTCGATGGTGTCCGTCCCGTATTCGAGTGCATACGTTTCTTGTAGCGTCGCATAGGGCAATTTGCCGTGCTTGCGGACCGGAATGAAGCCTGCACCAAGTGCATCGGCGAGCAAGCTGCCAAACAAGAAGCCGCGTGCTTCAATAGCGACGACTTTGGTGATCGTATGCGCTCGGTAGGGGGCCGCGAGGAGGTCTAGGGCAAGCCGAACGAGGGTGGGATCAGCACGCAGTGGCGTGATGTCCTTGAACTGAATGCCCGGTTGTGGGAAGTCAGGAATGGTCCGAAGCGCGGCGTAGAGGGGAGCAGATGCGTCCATAACGATGGTGTTTTACACCTGCGAGGTCTTCCTACATGCCCTATTGGCTTTGCGAGAGGTGCAGGTCTTTGTCAAGCTCAAGCTTGAAGGTACGGACCGCTTCGAAAATAGCATCGGCCATCATAGCTTGCCCGGCGTGGCTTTTCAAAAAGGAAGCTTCTCGGCGGTTGTTTATGAAGCCCAGCTCCACCAAAACGGCTGGCATCGACGCGCCGTAGAGCACTTGGAATCCGGCTTGTTTCACGCCTCGGCTCTTGCGTTTCGCACGGTTGGCGAACTGGTCCTCGATATGTGACGCCAACGCCTCACTCATGCGCAGGTACGCACTCTGAGCCAAGGTGTAGCGCACCACAGCGGCTCGGTCCAAGCCTTGGTAGCGATCTTGATCGTCTTCTAAGCGAATCACGCTGTTCTCGCGTTCCATCACCTCGCGTGCATCATCGGTCTTATGCAAGCCAAGAATAAAGGTCTCCGTACCTCGTGCAATGCCGCGCGCCACACTGTTCGCATGGATCGAAATAAACAGCTTGCCCCCTGACTCGTTGGCGATGCGACCGCGCTCCCAAAGCGGAACGGCAACGTCGCTTGTGCGCGTATACACCACGCGAATGCCTAACTCACGCTCCAAGCGGCCGCCCAGCAACAGGGCAAGCGCAAGGGTCAGATCTTTCTCTTCGACGCCTCCAACGCCAACGGCACCTTTATCCGTCGGCCCGCCATGCCCAGCATCAATGACAATCGTATCGAGTACCCATTTCGCTCGGGCATCCGTTGGGCGTTCATCGGTGTTTCGGACGTAAGGTGCTGGTGGGGTGCTCGGAGTGGTATAGGTTGAGGCAGCAGTAGGAACTAGCCGAATGTAGAGGTCTTGGGTGTATTCGTCGCGGAAAAACTCAGGTTGGACTGGAAGGCGTTCGTCTAGCTGGAAACGGAGGACGAGGTCTTCGCCACGTGGGAGCAGTCGGCTTTGCAGGATCGGTGGTACGGACGGATCTTGCCGAATTCCTTGGGCAAACGTGGTTCCATGAAGCACCATCTCCAAGATATTGTCAACCCGAATAGGCGGGGTGAAATCGAGGATGGGCTGTGTGGCATGCACACGAATCAGGGTGCCTTCTCCCGAATTGGACGAGATGAACGAGATGCGCTCAACTTCAGGGGCAAGGGTAGGCTCTTCAGACTGCGCATGGGAAATGTGCACCCCTAAAAGACATAGAACGACAAGACTATACAGAACGCCAGACGTTTTATGCGTAATCATGCTAACAGGGGCGGAAAGACGTGTTAACTCAATAATTGGAATCGACCACGTTTGTTCATCATTAACTATCAACCTACGGCGTTTTCGTCACTTTTGTTCGATGGCGCTGATATTTGAACTGAGAGGTCTACACGCATGAAAAACGGTCTGTACGAGGTACCATGCAAGCACATTCGTACAGACCGTTGGTATACATTTCCAATCACGAGCTACCAGTCGAGCGTGTCCCGTTTGCCCATTAACTCTAGGAGGCGGCGTTCAATGATGCGATCGCGCTCGGCCTCACGCTCAGCGAAACGTGCGCGTTCTGCTGCGAGGCGCTCTTCAAGCTGTTCGATGGATTGGGTACGCAACTCCATCTTCCTGGCAAACAACTCGGCCAGATGTGCGCGTAACTCCGCCTCGATTTCAGCCCGTTCAGCAGCATCGGCCCGCCGTGCACTCCGAGCCATTTCTGAGGCTTCGCGTTCCATGCGGTTGATTTCGCGGCGCGCTTCACGGCGTTCTTCGTTGATCTCACCAAAAAAGTGATCGGCTGAAAGGCCTTCAGCCAGCTCGTAGGCTAGGCTGCTCTGTGAACTGAGCCCCGGTGTCCTAACGCGGCCGACCAACGCTTCTACGTCTGGATTTCGACGCATACGGACCCGGCCAAAGGTGTCATCATCCGCAAAGATCTCGATGGCAGCACGACCGTCATTGTCCAAGAGACGTTCGTAGACGCGACCTCCTAGAAACTCACGGTAGCGATCTTCGGGATCACCATCGCCGAAGTAGTAAAGCAACGGATTTCGATCTCCGTGGCGGCGCACGTAAATGGTTTTATCCCCGTTTTCGGTAGTGATTACAATCTTCCCCTCTTCATCCGGGAAGACTTCCTCGCCGTTATAAAAATACTTGCCGTCTTCCATCCGGACGGTGATACTCGTGCCATCATCCTCTGTGATAGTGATGCTGCCAGAATGTTCTTGTGCGTGCAGCGGGACGACAAGCAGGGCGAC
>CAYYHN010000001.1:2868-15350 GCA_964471245.1 uncultured Rhodothermaceae bacterium
GCCCAGTCGTGGTAACAGGTGGTTCATAGTTGATGTTGCTGGTTGGGTCAAACAATGATGATGTGATGTGTGGAATGACACACGAACCAGCAGGTACTTGGTGTTTTGGAGTTATGAAGTCTTAGGTCTCGAGCGGATGATAATAAATAGGTTGGGTTCCTAAGTTACTAGGGGGCACGCTAGCAACTTAGCCTGAATCAATTACCAACCAACTCCTTGGCGCGCCGTGAAATGATGCGGTTGCGCATCGCTTCACGTTCACGTAGCAGGCGATTGAGTTCGTTGAGCTGCACTTCCAATTGGGCGATCTCATCGCGGCGGTTTTGCTGCTTGATTTCAAAGATCTCGTCGAGCATCTCTTCGAGTTCTGCAATCAGTGCATCGCGTTCTTGGCTTGGACGCATAATGCGTATGCGATTCGCTAAACGACGCGTCTCATATTCCATACGTTGCTCACGTATGAGTCGCTGATAGAGCACTTGATCGCGTTGTTCAACATCCGCGAGGTAGGACTTGAGCTCAAGGCTAGGCAATTCTTGGGCAACAAGGTTCGCTTGTTCAGCACGGATCATTAGATCTTGCGCGAGCGCCTCGTTGCCCGCGATGTCTCGTGCAAGTACTTGCTCGCTGAGTTGAGACAGTTGATTGGCTTGGTCTTCCATCAACGCTGCAAATTGGCGAGCGGGGGCAAGTTCGCGCAACGAATCACCGGAGAGAAACGCTAGATATGGGGAGCCTGGTTCGTAGCGACGCAAACCCGGTGGTTGGTTCTGCCCATCGTTACGAAAGTAGACCCGCACACCATCGGAGATTTGATCGTCAACCAAGCGTAAGGCATCCGCTTCAATCTGGTAGTAATGATCGCCTAATTGAATGATGGGCGCGGTGTAGCCTGAAAATGAAAAAATGCCTTCAAGCCCACGTAGTTCTAGGCTTTCGGGTAGGTTGTCTGGAGCAATGATGTTGTCGTTCACACGTACCTCACCATCGCTGATAACCAGCGTGTAGGTAGGCTGAGCCCATGCGGGTAGCGCAAACAAAGTGACCAGCACCAGCAGGGCAACCTGTTGCAGAGGCGGTGTTTTTTTCATGGATACAAGATTTGGTTCACTGAACAAAGATTGCTTGTAGCTGATATGCTTTAGCTTTAGCGAGATTATTGTTGATTGCGACGGGCACTGCCAACGGTTTGCAGCCCACGCGTTCCGTTCGCGCGGCTTTTGGTGAGCTGTTCGAGCGGAACACCTACTTCATCCCACGCTAGGTCGGCGTTGGCATCCTGTAGCGCTTGGATCCTGCGATGGAGCAATCGCACGTCGTCAGGCTCATCCCATGCAAGGACCACCTCTTCGGGCAGCGCTTCGGTGTCAGCTGCAACTTGCTGCACGGCCGTGGCAGCACTGTACGCGTTGAGCACGGAGAGGCTTTCTGCAGCGGGAGCCGGAACACTTTGCGGCAAAGCTTCGCGTTCTTCAGCGAGCGCCGAAGGCGCTCCGGCAAGGTCCCGGTGTTGTTCCAGAACAGACTGATCCCAATGCCAAAGCAAACCACGACCGCCGTAGCCACACTCATCGGCATCAGCGCCAGCCGACGGCGTGTGCGACGCGGCGAGCGGTCGGTACGGGCTTTGAAATTTCGTTGGGGTACAGGGGGGAGCGACTCCGTTGCAGCAGCAGCGAAGATGGCATCGAGCGTAGCCGTTTCTGGGCGCACACGCGGCTTATGGTCGAGCGCGCACTTCGCTTCGGAAAGTGCTTGGTATTCTTCCGTCAGCGCATCTTCGCGGCGTTGTGCACGCGTGGTTACGTCTGCGTTTGCTTCGCCATAGAGGCGGGACACTATTTGTAACTTTTTATCCATACACGTAGCACATCAAAGGATCAGCCTAAGCCGTCACTTGTTCTGCTAGACTCTTTTTTTTTGACGCATCCATCATTTTGCGCAGGTTGAGCAAGGCATAGCGCATGCGGCCCAGCGCGGTATTGATGGAGCAATTGGTCAGTTCTGCAATCTCACGAAACGTCAAGTCCGTTTCATGTCGGAGTAACAACACTTCACGTTGATCAGCAGGTAGTTTTCCGATACAATCCTCAAGCCAGGCGCCCTGTTCAGAATGATGCAGTAGTTCATCCGCAAGTGGTGTTTCAGCAGGAAGTCGCTCCCAATAAGAGGCTTCATCATCAACATTGGTGTTCGGTTGAACATCAGTCCACTTTTTTCTACTACGTAAATGATCGAGCGTGGCATTCCGAGCAATGCGCATCACCCAGCCTAGAAATTTGCCCTGGTTTGTGTAAGATCCTCGCTGTTTGTTCAATGCAGAGATCACACGCAAAAACGTCTCTTGGAAAAGGTCGTTGGCTAAATCACGACTGCGCACCATACCTAGCAGGTAGCCGAAAATACGCTCCTGGTGCCGCTCTACGAGCGTCCGGAAAGCTAGCTGGTCACGCCGTTCGACGTACGCAGCTACAAGCTCTTCATCACTGCGGTGGCGCATGCGTCACAACGAAGGAATGATGGTGCGAACAACATTTAACCTGAAGTGCCTTGGAATAACATGGCATCAGGTTGGGATGCACGCTTAAAACGCGGGACAACACGGTTTATTGCGAGGCGATTGAAAAAGTTACGGTGTCGATCCAACAACCGGTCCTCATGTCACACATCGTATTGGTTTCGGCGCAGGTATGCAGCGAATCCAAACCCGAGCATGCTCAATATGATGCCAAGAGGAGCAAGGTAGCGCAAGGCAACGCGTCCACCTCCAGCTTCAGCCGGACCTAGCACCGTTGCCGCTTCTTCCACAAGGCCAATGGGCACATTGGTATCCATGAGGGCGCGCAGCGCAGGTGTAGTGTTCAATAAAGGAAGCGTCAGTTGTTGGCGCACACTGTTTTGGACGGCTAAAATCTCATCGAGCGCCAAGGCAATGCTTGCCTCGTTTACTTCGACACCTTCACGCAGCGGGGTGTCCATCAGATATTCGGGTAGCACGGCGCTAGCCATGTCCAATACGGCTATGGTGCGGCCTTCAGGTAGGCGGACATGCGTATGGAGTTCCGCGCCGTAGTTCATCCAAGGTCGCGCAATGCCCAGCGCAACGGCTAAGCTGATTGCCGCAACCAGCCCAACGTGCAGTGTGTGCGCAGGTGAGAGTGACGAGCGCAGCAACTCAAGAAGCAATGGAAATAACAGAGCAAGGCATGCCGCCAAGAACGCACTGCTTACGACTGTGTGCGGCCACGTTTGGCTAAAGCTTAAACCAATAAGCGCCAGTACACCTAGAAGGGCCGTCATGCCAACATACCTTGAAGTCGATCGGGCATCATCTGCATGGAATCGGAGGGCAACTACAACCAAGGCGATACTGCTGAACATGCTGATCCAGTACGGAATAAGGTGTTCCGGAACACCACCTGCCTTTAAGATAAGCGGCATGCGAAGGCTTGCTGCCACGAACCAAGATGTCGTGAGCAGTGCCATAAACAACAACATGAAGTAGATCCACCTGCCCTTTGCTCTATGCTGCACACCTTCAGTAGGTACAGTTCTTGTTTCAGAAATGTTGGGTGGGAAGAATATGAAGTAACTACCTGTTCCAAACCCCAAGAGGCCCAATACGAGCAGCATCCAGAGGGGTTGGAGGTAAAAAACTTCCTCAACAGTGGACAGTGTAAAAGCAGAAAGCCAAAGACCGAAAAAAAATCCGCAACACACCAGCGCGATGCGTTTAAACGTGTTTGATTTTTTGACAGCAAAGACATGAGCGAGTGCAAGCATGCTCCACATGCCTAAACTTGTGGCTCCTATTCCAATCCCCATGTGCCAAAGCATGGGTGCACTGCTTAGTAACAACATGCACCCCGCAGCAAACCAAGCAACTAAACTTGCAATGCGGATGTATGTCGCATACTTACTCGCAACTGCTACGATGAACAAGCCTACGCAAAAAGACCATTCACTAAGCTGTACCAAGGCATCTGCCTGTGACGGTAGCCAGAGATGGGTCTGGGCATGGCGTTCGATCAAAGGCGTGCATAGGGTTGCTGCAATGCCTGTGTAAAGCAAGACTACTACACAACTCAAAAACGTAAAGGGATGTTGCCTACCTTGTTGCACCGGATGGGTCATCGTTGCCACGACCATGATAGTTCGCTGAAGGGCACGGAAAATACAGCGCAAAACGCCACATTCTACAACCATTGTGTTTCGTTTACGCATTACTTAGGTGAGCAGCATTTTTTTCTGCCCCTAACTTAAGTCTGTGAACGGTTTGTCGATACTCGTATTGGCAACAACCTTTAACTGAATTTTGTATCGTAGTATTAAGCCAACGACGCTCGTGAAACACGTACTGCATACATTACGCTGGGCGCTAGCGGTAGCGCTCGTAGTTAGCGTTGCCCATTCTGATATACTTGCTCAGCAGCTAAGCATCCAAGGTGATGTACTTGAGCAAACGGGCGACTCGCCCATCTTTGAAGCGCAAGTTCTGTTGCTCGATAAGCACACGATTATTGCTGAGACGCGCACCAACTTTGACGGCCAATTTGCGCTGCAAGCACCAAGGGGACTAGAGGTAACGCTCGTTGTCCGTTTTCCCGGAAAGTCAGCCTTGCGGTACGAATTGCGCCCGGATCATGAGGAAACGTATTTGTTACGTGCAAAACTGGCACAGGCTGGTACAGATTCAGAACTCTTCGTAGCCAAGCAGCCAAATGAACAGCCCGTGTTGGCCGCACTTGCATCAGTCCAATAAGCACACCGAGAGTGTTGCACAAACTAAAAAACGCCGGGCGTCTTGATGATGCCCGGCGTTTTTTAGTTTGTGCAGCCGATTAGAAGGGAAGATCGTCGTCAGGCTGGAACGTGTCATTCGACTGATACGCAGGCTGTTGCTGACGTTGCTGGTAGCCACCGCCTTGTTGCTGGCGCGGTTGCGAACGCTGTTGATAACCGCCACCGCTGTTGCCGCCACCCTCATCGTTGCGTCCTAAGATCAGCATTTCGCGGGCTTTGACCTCGGTTGTATAGCGGGTATTGCCGTCACGGTCTTCCCACGAACGCGTTTGGAGTGAGCCTTCGAAGTAAACCTGCGAGCCTTTTTTAAGATATTCCCCACAGATTTCAGCCAAACGACTCCAAGCTACGACGTTATGCCATTCGGTCTTGTCGACGAACTCGCCGTTTTGGTCTTTATACCGATCGCTCGTCGCTAGGCGCATGTTGCAAACGGCTGTGCCGCTGCCCGTATAGCGCAGTTCGGGGTCTTGCCCCAAGTTACCGATCAGAACCACTTTGTTGATTCCACGTGCCATAATTACACCTCCTGTGTCTTTTGTATGAGTTCCCCCTGGCGAATTTACATGAGTCCGTGTGGTTGCTAGGCCACGTTTCTGATGACTTGCGAAGAATCCACCAGAAGATGCAATGGTACATGACGTGAATGAACATGCGCGGAAGTGCGCATCTCACGATGTGTTGATACGAAGGTAGTACAGTTAGGGTGACAACCCTGTGTCATAGGCTGCTGGAAAAAAAGAAAATCAGTTTTCTGTGAGAAATAGGAGCCTTCCAGCAAAGGCTACAAGGGGTACGTACCATGCAGGGCACAAATTCTACTGGTGAAAGCGCATGTCCGAAAAAATCTACGACCGCTCGTTCGACCTCGACCCTGCGACCCAAGAGGCCTATGCTGATTTCGTTGCCATCATACGACAGCTTCGTCGTGACTGCCCTTGGGATCGGGAGCAGACGCATGAATCGGTGAAGCATTTGCTGATCGAAGAGGCGTATGAGACGGTGGAAGCGATTGATGTGGAAGATTGGGATGAACTGAAGAAAGAACTCGGTGACTTGCTCTTGCATGTGGTTTTTCACAGCGTGATGGCGCAAGAGCGTGGGTCGTTTACGCTTAAAGAAGTCATCGACGCTGAAACGGATAAGCTTGTTCGGCGGCATCCCCATGTATTCGGCGAAATGGACGTTGAAGGCGTTGGCGAAGTCCTTGCCAATTGGGAGCAGATTAAAATGAAGGAAGGTGGGAAAAAGTCGGCCTTAGATGGTGTGCCAAGATCGCTTCCTGCCTTGCTCCGAGCGCAACGTGTGCAAGAGAAAGCCGCAGGGGTGGGTTTCGATTTTCCAGCAGCAGAAGGCGCTTGGGAAAAAGTAGAGGAGGAGCTACGCGAATTCAGGGCAACACTGCGTGAGGGTTCAGAGAAAGAACGCGAAGCAGAATTTGGCGATCTCCTCTTTGCAATGGTGAACTATGCCCGTTTTGTTGACGTGACACCTGAAAACGCCTTGAGTCGTACCAACGACAAATTCAGCCACCGCTTCCAATACATCGAAGCATCCTTGCGGGCGAAAGGCATCGCTATGAATGAGGCTACGCTGGAGGAAATGGACGCGTTATGGGACGAGGCAAAGGCGCAGGGCATGTGAGGAAAGCATGTGAGTTGAGTCGATGAGTCGGGGAGCCAACGAGACGATGATAAGCTATACATCAGTGTGCTACGCCGCCTCACATTTATCTCCTCAACTTTAGAAGCAGAACCAAGCTGAGACTCGGCTAACCAAACATCGGACGCGGACGGTTGGCTCGACGTAGGATAGAGTGCAGCCGTTCGTGGTCATCGTTCATCAGCCTACTTAAGGTGCGGCCTGCTTCAATAAGTGCCCGCTGACCATCGGGGCCGCCCATGTGCGCTGCAAATAGTTGGTGCATCGCCGCAACAAGTAAATCATCGGTTGGCGTGCCCGGAGTAGCCTGCACGATGAGCGTGCGAAGAAAATCGTATGGGCTTCCTAGGCAACGAACCTCCTCTTGCGAGGCAGCGATCACAAAGCCATGTATGGGCGGAGGAAAAGGGGGAAGCGTTTGGTACACATGGCCCGATGCATCGCGGTAGGCAAGTACCTGCGCATGAATCGAAGTTCGTAACAGTGCCAAGACGTGTGGCATTTCGCGCTGTAAGGCCTCGGTGTCCATGCGAAGTGCCGTCGCACGCCTATTGGTTTCCAAGCTACCCATTTCAATATGGCTAACGAGGGCATAAATACGATTTCCTTCTGGGGAATCAACACTGACCCAACTCCCGAACGCAGGTGGTGGTTCGTCTGGATACACTTCTGCTTCGAACAGCGTGGTGTTGGAGCGAATGACTTCAGCAAAGGGCGTCACGAAAGCAGACCAAGTCGATTGAACATAGGAGAAGATACGTTGATCAGCGAAATGTACTCAAGTTAGCGAGGTAGTGTATACAAGCCTCCAGAAGCTGTTGCATACTGTACACGCGACTGCTGAATGGGAATGCGTAGGCGTCCTCCTTCAGGAAAGTGGAGCGTCAATTGGTTATTCGAACAGCTTGATTGGAGCAATCCACCTCGGACACGTAACGTAAACGCCCCGTTGCATGCCAGCTCCTCAGTAAGATTATTGGAAAGCCAGGGTTTAAGAAAAAAGTCGGCAGCCGTTGGGATCTGAACCCCGTTGTTGGAGACCCGGATTGCAGTGAACAAGTGGGGCGAAGAAGGCGACATATTTGGTTGCCGCCACAGCCAAGACTCAATGTGTAGAGGGATATGTATGGCATACGTAGCTTCCGGGCCAAACCATAGAAAAAGCCCATCGCGCGGATCATTGCGGAGCGTCCATTGCCCAATGCGTTGATGTGTACCCCAAGCGCCTAAGCCATCGAAAATGCTAATCGGAAAACTGCGTTCGTGTTCGCCTTCCCGACTTAGTGCAGCCGTTGGTTCATATTTGGGCAAGCGGAGTTGACCGAAATCTGTAGAGGAGATAGTCAGCGAGTCGAGGCTTGATGCCAAACCCAAGGTGTCCTTTGCAGTTGCAAAAGAGACCTGGCTAGGAATAGGCTGAGCAGGTTGAAGAATGGTAGAATCGCACCGCGTTCGTGTAAACTCGAACCCGTACTTATACACCAAAACGGCAAGCGTATCTTGTTGCCATTGCCAATATCCGTTAGAACGTCGGGGAATGCACAAGGCAATCGTGGTGTCGACCAGCGAGGTCATGGACAGTAGTGCCGAGTCTACTCGTATGGACCAAAGACCAACCGTTCCAGCATAGCTAGGGACAGCAACAGTAGGGAGATTTGGCTGAATTGAGGCGCAGCCCAGTACAGCGGAGAGAAGCAGGCTTAGCGTGAAGCCAACAAAGCCGAACCGGCTCATTGGACAACGACCAACGCGCGTGTTTCGTCGAAGACGTTCCCACTAAACCCTTCTACTTTGATTTGATAGTAGTAGAGCCCGCTTGAAAGTGTGCTGGCATCAAAAACATGTTGATACCACTGATCGCCTTCTTGGAACGTCCCGTCTACCAGCGTATTGATCTCACGACCCGTATTGTCGTAAACCACTAACGACACGATTCCATCCTGTGCTAAGTAATAGCGGAGCGTAGACTGCTGTTGGAATGGATTAGGGAACGCTTGGGTGAGCACCCAGTCGTTGGGTAGTAGCACCTCAGTCGTTGTGGTTGCGAGCAACTGTTGGCGTCCGTTCGCCGCAACGCCGTAAAGCAAGTAGGTGGCCACGCCGGGTTGTGTCAACTCTGCATCGACATACGGCGTCGTAAGGGCATCTGGGCCTTCGTAAATGACCGTTGTTTCGCCACGATACTCGCGTTCGAGCCGAAAGGTGGCAATGCCGTTGTTTTCCGTAACATCCGCAGCCACTTTTACGATGCCCTGTTCATCGGTGACGGAGAGGAGCGAAGCCGCGCCGAGCCGTGCGTTGCCCTCAATCTTGAGGCGAATGACGTCTTCTCGGATTTGAGGCAACAGTTGATAGTTGTTGTCGCCGGGGCATGATGTGCTGCCTTGGTCGCGGTGCCCAAGAAGGTTCGCAGGCTCGACGCCATAGGCCTCACTCAGGAACGCGAAGATGGTGGTCATCGTGTCGAGGGCAGCGGGTGTGATGACGTCGTTGCACGCAAACGCGGATTCAGGTGGGTGGAAGCAACCGAGCAAGCACACGCCAATATTCCCTGTGTTCGCGCCACCCACATGGGCACCCTGTGCAAGTTGTGGTACTTCGTCGAACGTAGTGCTGTTATCCAAAAAAGGACGCCCTTGGTAGACATTCCCTGCTTGGTCCACAACGAATTGGTAGCCGATATCGCTCCAGCCACGTCCGTTCTGGTGGAAATCCTGAATGGCTTTTACCTGACGCATACCATCTGCTTTGTTATCTGCGCGGAAGCCAGCAGCATGGTGAAAGGTCATCCGGTTGTACGAGGGCCTGTTTAGAGGCACTGGTGATCCGCGAAACGAGGCCGCACCCCACTCGGCGCGGGTAATGAGCACAGGGGGTAGCACATTACCTTGGTAAGGGGCATTCTTCGGAAAGACGGTCTGCTCTGGTACGGTTTCGCGGTCGCTATCGTTGCGATTGTCGAAGATGCCAACTTCTCGTAGGGTCAACGATGCGCCTTCTTCTACGTCGAATCGCAATTTAAACGTGATGTTTTCACGCACGTCTTCCGAGCGCCACGCAGCTAGGAAGGCTGCGTCTGTTGGTGATGGCACAAGGTACAGGGGGCGCCATTCAGTTTCTCTTCCGAAGCGGATCCAGCCTTTCACGTTGGCATCCGTTGATGCGCCTTGGATGGCTACACCTGTAAACGGTTGCAGCATAAAAGGCGATTGATACGTTTGGACGGAACGCTTGCCGACGACCTCAGTGGCGGTGAGGGCCATGTGCACATGTGCATCCGACATGTCATGAACCAACTGGGCCTTGGTCGGCACAGCGAGGAGCAACCCTAGAATCAACAGAGCTAAATAGCGCATGCAATGTGTGTTGAGGAGAAGAAGAGACGCTTTAGAACGCCATATTCAAGGTATACCAGTGCGTTTGTTCGAGACGACCAAAGTCGGCGTATGCGTAGTCGAAACGAATGCGGAGGCTGCGATCTAAGCGAACATTGAGGCCGCCACCAAACGTTAGGCCTTGTTCGCCGTCTTCCTCGAACATGTTCTTGAAGCCCCCTCGCAAAAAGAGCAAGTCGCGGAAGCTGTACTCACTCCCGATGTTTACGTACTGGCTGTTGTCATTCGGATGTGCAGCGTCTGAAAGAATAACCAGCTTGTGGTTATTGAAGCTCAAAGCATCCCATGCCAAGCCAACACGAAAGAGCAGCGGCATCGGGTGCCGATCCAGCAAATATTCAGCATTTACAATTTCGACGTTGCCTTCAGCATCGCCACCGGGATCTTGGCTGAAGATGATGTCGCGGCCAGAAATCTGCATCTTGGGGCCGAAGTTTGCCATGCTCGCTCCAAGGCGAAGGCGATTGTACGGTGTGGTGAAGATGAGACCGATGTCGAACGCAAATGCGTCGGCACTACTGTGCCAAATCTGCTCGCGGACGTACTTCACGGTCGAGCCAATCGAAAAACGATCGGTGAGAGCGCGGGCATACGATAGTTGTAACGCGAGGTCTTGTACCTTGAACTGCTCGCCCGTTCCATCTGGTTGATTTGTCGTACGCACTTGCATGTCGCCGGAGTCGAGGTAAATCAGCGAGACCGCGATCGTGCCTGCGTTGCCAAGGTTCGTACCAAAGGCCGCGAAGTTGTAGTCGATATCTGCGAGGTATTGGGTGTAGGAGAAGAGTACTTCACTGCCCTGCATACGGCCTAGGCCGCCGGGATTCCAGTACAACGCAGAGAGATCGTTGGCTTGTGCGACGAAGGTCCCACCCAGCGCCACCGCACGTGCGCCAGCGCCAATCTTAAGGAATTGGGCCGCAGTAGTTCCTACTTTAGTTATAGTATCAGGCGTATCGGAGTCGCCAAAGGTTTGGGCGTAGCCAGCTGTTGAGAGCAGAAAGGCCGCAGCAAGCAGGCCGATACGTTTCATGGACATGGCAATGTGCATGCGATCGTTGTCGGTTCGGTGCGCAGAGCGCGGCTATTTGATGACGGCGAATTTGTCGATGAACGTGCCTTCCTCTGACTCAACATGGTAAATGTAGAGGCCGTAGGCAATGTTCATGTTGTCTTTAGTACGCAGGTCCCAGAAGGCTTTGCCGTCGTCGAGTGTGCTATTGTGTTCGATGACATCTACCAACTCGCCCGCAACGGTGTAGATACGGATTGTGCACTGCCGTGGTACATTCGCAAAGTACAAGCGGCGATCACCACGTTCGGAACGCGAGACAGGGTTGCGTGGCTCAATCTCGTTCGTGGCTACATAGGGATTTGGCACGACGTAAATGTCACGCAGTTCTTCCTTTTCCAACTCCGCATCGGTGGTGGCAGCTTGGGTTCGGAACGTAAACACATCGTCGTCGAATGGTTTATCTGTCCGCACAAAAAAGACATCCCCGTCGCTTGGGGTACGGTTCGCATCCGCGAAGGCCACCTGCCACGTTGCAATGACGCGGCCATCGACCTCTTCGAGGAAGATGATCTGCTCATTGGGTTCCCATGTACCGTTTCGGTTGAGATCAGGGACAAACGCTTGCAATGAGAGGTTGGCTTGCGTCAGGTTGATGATCTCGAACGGCAAAGGCAAGTTGGTGCTAAACGCATTCTGGACAGGGCTATCGGTGAACCGAATCTCGTAATCGTTCGGTTGGGGTGTCCGGCCTGGTCCAGCAGTGGCGGTGCGTACCTCGAAGTCAGGCAGCCCTTCGCCACCTTGCGCCCAGCCTGTTTCTTCTTCATTAAGTTGTAGCACATCTTCTTCGACGAACAAGTGAAGTCCATCAAATACAATGTTGGCTTCTTCAGAGTTAATGAAGCTGCTGTTACTGAGAGGCGCATATTTGTACGTAGCCGTTAACTCAGTCCCCGTAGCAATACCGCTGTCTGGCGTAATCCGTAATGAGCCGAGTTCAGGGTTGAGTTCATAGTCTTGGCCTGCTGTCAACACCGAGCCACCATTTTGCAACATGAAAGAGTCTTCCAAAATGTCCGAAGCTTGCAAGTTTGCAAATTTACCGACAGAGGCAATGAACGGCTGCGAAATGGGTTTCTCATCTACAACCGAATACGAGGTGGTTCCACTCTCGTTGTTAAAACGAATTGTGTACTCGCCGTCGGTTTTAATTGCAAGCTCATCTTTGATGTCTATCGAAATTATCCCGGTCCCAAAGCCTGATGTGTGCTCAATGCCGCCAGCTGCCTCAATTGATGGCGCAACGTAGCCCGCGACACGCGGCGAAGGCGTAACGGAGACCGTGTTTACATCGAAGATGTAGGAGTCCGTCACCGGGTTGTAGGTAATGGTCTTGCTGGTCTCACTCGGTGGGATCCCGTTTAAGCCGCCAGCTTCGCCAGCAAAGCCACGGTCGTAGGCAACAACAGAGTAATAATACGTTTGGCCGTTCACCACCCGGTTGGAATCCACATAGGTATGAAACAGGCCGGTGTCATCGCCCAAGTCATAGGATACACCACGGCGTGGGAAAACGATGGGGGATGGCCCCGTGATGCCATTCTGAA
>CAYYHN010000001.1:15363-25189 GCA_964471245.1 uncultured Rhodothermaceae bacterium
CACACCAACACTATTGGTTAGCGGGCGGAAGAGGAAGCGCGACCCATTCACGTCAGTAATCGTTTGTTGATCGCTGAATTCGTGGTCCGTGGAGCGGTAAATGACGTAGCCTTCGAAGTCTTGCTCACGGGAAAGCGGGTCTACTGAGCTTTCAGCGACATCGTCCCAGTACAACGTAACCTTTTCATCGCCTGCGACGGCGCGCAAGGTGGGCTTCTCTGGCGGGCGCGCAAAGCGATAGCCCACCTCGAAGATTTGCTGGACGGTTTCAGCGTTGAGGCGAAGGTCTTCGAAGTTTTCACCCATTAGAAGTGCGATGGAGAACCGTTTTGTTTCGCCCGCACGCATGGGGAACGAGCCGGAGCCGTAAATAAAGACGTAATCACCGGGTGCACTCGGCACATCATCGAAGCGCCCGGGCTCAACGAGACGCCATACCAGTTCGTCGTTGTCGATACGCGTACCTGCAAAGCCTGGTGATGCAAACGAGGTGAGGCCAATCATGTCGGACTCGTCGATGTCGGTGAACTCAAAGTTGGGCTCACCTGGCTTGGTGATGTCAAACTGGTCGCCAGCGGTGGGAATGCCGTCGCCTTCGCCGGGATCACCGGTGCCGGGTATGCCATCGATGCCCACATCATCCTTGTCTGGGTCCCAATCGCCGTCGTTGTCGATGCCATCGGTCCACGACTCATCGATCATGCCGTCTTCATCGTTGTCGATGCCATCGCCTGGGAAGGACTGCCCATTGATGATCTCGTTACCAAGTCCGGGGCTTTCAAGAAACTTGTACCCAAAATAACCTGGGGCACGACCTGGAATGTCGGAGCGGCCATCTGCATCCCAAGCGAAAACCATGTTCAGGCGCTCATCGAAAAATGCGAGGTCATCCGGCCAGTCGCCAGGGCCACCAATGTGGGGATCGCCCCACATCCCGAAGGTTACTTTGTCGAGGTCCTTATCGCTTTTGTTCGTGATTTTGTAGACGAGGAAGATGGCGTCTTCGGCGAGCGGGTTTGCCCATTGATAGATGCGAACTTCCACTTCAAGACCAAGGCCACGGAGGTCTTCATTTCCATCGAACGGGAAGTAAGGGAATTCGCGGTTGCCGTAGTCATTCATGAAGTACAACGTCTCTTGGTCCGCGTTCGACGCGCCTTGTTGCAGGGCGCCTGGCCATACAAACTGCTCAAGGTTCTCGTTGTACCACGAATCCGGCCACGAGTCGGGTTGGCCGTCGAGGTTGCCGTCTTGGGCGTCGCTCGTGGGAATCAGCGACGAGTTTGGGTTCACCACTTCGATGCCATCAAATACACCAATCGATTGGGCACATGGAATCGGCTGCCAGCCCCAGACTTCTCGACCGTCCGGTGAAGTTTCACCGCCAAGTGATACGATGCCGTCAGAAACAATGTTGACTGCATACACCGGATCACCGTTGGCGTCGGTCACTTGGTTTCCGTTTTCATCCCGTTTGATGAAGGCATCTGGGTGGGCACTTGGCCCGTCGACTTCCACTTCGGCAACCACAAATGGGCCGAATTCATACCCATAACCGAGGCCGTTCCAGACGATATCCGTGATGGTGTTTCCGGGCGATGAGATAGAGCCGAAGTTCTGGATTTGGGTCGTGATACGGTTGCCGTTCATGATCACATCACGGCGATTGGTAACGTCGACGACTCCCGAACACTCGTCAAGTTGGGAACGCTTGCCGACCGACATGTTACCAAGATCGTTCATCCAAGCATGTGTTTGTTCAGCTGACCAACCACGGTCGCGAGTGGGGCGGTCTTGCGCAAGAGAGGGCCAAGCCAGTACGACAGCGAGGAGAAGCAACGAGAGGATACGCATAGCTGCGTGCATCATACTAAAATGGGATAGCTAGTAGTGGCAGGTGTACAAGGTGTTACCTGCACTGCAATCACTAAAATGAAAGGGTTGCTCCGACACGGACTTCACGAGGGGCGCTATAAAAATTGGGCCGCGTGTTGTAAGTGTCGAGGTTGGGGATGCCTGGTAAACTGTAGAAAGGCTCCCAAGGGGCATGCACACCACGCTGACCGTTCAGCGAGTAGGTGGCGCGTCCTGTGTCATCAAAGACAAAGCGTTCGTTGAGGTGGTCGAGCAAGTTAAAGACACGGCCGAACAATCGAACATTCGCACCAGCAAGACTCAGGTCTTTGTGGACCTGCATGTCGAGCGTGATGTTGGTTGGCTTTCTTCCAGTATTAGGCAACTGGTCTATTTTCTGGTCGATCAACAATGGTGTGTACGGATAGCCCGTCGAAAACTGCCCGATAAGAGAAGCCCCCCAACTTCCCGGTTTCGTCAGCGTCACCGTCGATGAAACGACGTGGCGTTGGTCAAAACCGAGCGGAACGAGTTCCAGTTCGTTTTCGCGGCCCGAGAGAAAGTTGAAGAAGAAGGCATTCGAGTCGTTGTTGTTGCCTTCAGCGATTTGGAATGTGTAGTCCATAGTTGCTGCTACGAGACCATTGCGTGCTCGGCGCTTCGTTAAGGCGAAGGTCACACCTTTAACGTTTGCGTAGTCACGGTTAAGCTGGATGCTAAATTGGTCTTCGCCGGCGATGGTGCTATAGCGTATCGTTTGCGTCGCGCGATAATCGCGAATGTCCTTGAAGAAGCCCGTGATGTCGAACGCGAGATTCTCTGCAAGTTGTTGCTGCAAACCAATCTCGTACTGTACCGTGCGTTCAGGCCGCAAGTTGGTGTTGCCAAACGATGGAATGCTGTTGACTGGGAATTCGAATTCAGGGTTGATATACATTGTCCGCAGGCTCGGCATCTGCGCAAAATGGCCGTACGAAAAGTGGATGATCCCTGTATCTGTAATTGGAAACGAGACACCAAGACGTGGTAGCAAGAGCTGCTTCACATCTGCTTCAGCACGTTCGCCTTTTGGATCGAGCAAATCGACGATGTACTGGGCATTGGGGTCGAAGTATTCGTAGCGCAACCCGGCATTGATGATGAAGTCCTCAAACTCCAACTTATCCTGCGCATAGAAACTAAACTCCGTTACTCGTTGGTCCACATATTGATCGTGCGAGGGCGATTCATCAGGTGGTAGCACGGTAGGCTCACGGAACGTTACACCGTCGAAAAGCACAACGAAATTCTGCCGGTCAAGGTTGTGCAGCTGTAAGTCAATACCTGATTTGATTTCATGAATGGCACCGATCTGCCGGGTGAAATCGAGTTTGGTCCGCCAAGAAATTGAGTTTTCGCGGATATGTCCTTTTTGATTGCCACCGAACAAGAAGTTGTTCCCGGGGAAGCCAACAACACGAGCTGAAGAAACGTATCGTGGATCTGTTGGGTCTTCGTACAGGAAACTTCTGAAGGAGTGATCTTGGTAAGAGACGCGAAGTGTGTAGAACGACCGGTCGTTAAGGGTATGCGTCCAGTGAACACTGTGGTTTGTGCTTTCATCCCAGTTACGACCTACACCATCAGGATTAAAGCGGTACGCAAAATTAAACGATTGCCATGTGTCGTAGTCGTAAAGGAACGAGTACTCTAGTTTCGTACCTCGAAATGGACGCGTAGTGAGCTTCCCAATAAAATTGGTGCCCTCGGAACCGTTCATGGCTACGCGTTCACCGGGGAGTTGAGTCGCATCGGTATATTCGTACCAAGGGCGTCCGTTCAGTTCGTAGTAATATGCCTCGTCATTCGTGAAATCAGGGATGAATTGCTGAATTTCCTCTAGACGATCTGAGTCAGGGTTGAAATTAGCTGAGTCTGAAGGAAGAAATTGACGTAGACCGTAAATATGGCCTTCGTCTACATCGCGACGGAATGAAAGGAACAATCGCGCTTTCTTAAATAGTGGCATGGGGCCACTTAACGAACCTTCAAACGTGCGAACATTGACGTTGTAGCTATTAGGTGTGAAAAAGATGTCTTCGTGACGTGTGATGTTATCACCCCCGTACAAGCTGAAAGAACCTTCGTAGCGATCTCCACCTTCTTTGGTGACAAGGTTCACAATACCGGACATTGCTTTGCCATATTCAGCATTGAAAGCACCGGAGATTACCGTCATTTCTTGGATGGCATCTGGCGCCAAGCTCGTTGCAAGACCATTCGTGTTAAATGGATTGCCAACCGATAGACCGTCGATCAAGTAGGCGACCTCATTACTGCGCCCTCCGCGAATGTGAATTTCACCACTAGGTCCGGTATTCACTCCAGCTTGTGTGACAAGCACACCGAAAAAACCTTCAACAGGTAAGGCTTCGATTTCCTCGGCAACAACCGTTTTCTTGGAAGCCGTCAGGTCTTTTTGAACGAGAGGGCGTTCCGCTTGTACGACGATTTCCTCACCTTGGATGATCTCTTCCCGCATCCGAATATCGTAGCGGGTAGTCTGGCCCGTTGAAACACGGATGTTTTCGATGCGCTGCGTTTGGAAGCCGATGTATGAGAAAACCAAGGTGTACGTGCCGGGGCGCACATTCACAACCACGTAGTTGCCATCGAGGTCGGTGATGGTGCCTTGGGTGACTTCTTCGAGCAAGATGTTGACGCCTACAAGCGGTTCGCCGGTCGTAGCGTCTGTAATTCGCCCAGCGATTTTCCCTTGCGCCACGGCAAAAGCAGGCGCAAGAATGAGGATGAGTAGGCAAACAAAACGGGCAGTAATGGTGCGAAGAAGACGCATGCGCTCGTTCAGTATTGAGTGGGAGAGACGACCGTTACGAGACGTGGGGCCAAGTTGGATTGTATACACCATACGCGTTTCAGCAGTTCGCAAGCCTAAAAATCTATTCGTGCTGAGCCGTGTTGCTTGGGTACAGGGCGAGTTATTCTTGCCATCCACCCCACGATAATTGGATACTACTTAAAGTAGGTAAGTAAATAAACCGCGTAACCCTGATGAAAGGTAAAACGTGGTCTTAACTAAAACTACAACTTCTGCATTTCCACTAAGACTTTCATCACAAAATGTTGGCGCATGATAAAAAAGGGAGCGACCCAGATGAGTCGCTCCCTTGAATGCAGCGGTGTTGAAGCTACTTGATGAGAATCATCTGCTTAGCTTGCCGGAAGTTGCCATACTCTAATGTGTAGAGGTAGGTACCACTTGCAACAGCCGCACCAGCAGCGTTGGTAGCATCCCACGTCACTTCATGCGCACCTTGGCTGAGCAACTGATTGTTCACCAATGACTTCACAAGACGGCCTTGTAGGTCGTACACGTTCACCGAGACTTGCTTGTCAATTGGCAATGTGAAGCGAATAGTGGTTGAAGGATTGAATGGGTTCGGGTAGTTGCTTTCGAGGACGTAGTCCGTAGGCATGATGATGCGTTCATCCTGAATATCAACGGCGAAGCCACTACCGCCTTGAACCACGCGCATGAAGACGCGATTGGGCTGCGCTTGCGAAGAAGTCGTCGTACGGATGTAGGCTTGATCTGTGTCGCTCCACACTTCGCTGAAGACGAAAGTTGAGTCATCGACTCCTTGGAAAGCCAATGCCACTTCATTGCGGCCATCACCATCGGGATCGCCGAGGTAGGCAAGCTTAGAGACGAACTCAGGGCCGTTCGGGCCGTCTTCTAGGAAGGTCGTCATTACACCAGCCGAATCTCGGTTTACGGTATTGAATACATCAACTTGATCTCCTGGGAAAGGGATTGAGAGAATGTCGTAGCTGCTAGCTACTTCTACATCCCCACCACCATTGTATTCAGCGATGGTGATCCAAGCTGGAGGATTGCCAGCACCGAAGCTCGAAGTGGTGTACGAAGGGCCAGAACCAATGATTTCTTGTTGCCCATCACCGTCGAGGTCGCCAGCCGTAATCCCTAGGGCCGAGACTCCAGCGAGGGCGTCGAAAGCTACTTGCTCAGTCGTAATCTGAAGGGCATCTTCGCCAGCCTCGTAATTGATGATCGTAACACCACCAGAAAATAAGTTGGGGAAGAACATCTCTACATCACCATCGCCATTGATGTCTGTTGCAACTCCGCCGAACAGCGAGACATCATCAAACGGAGATGCTTGCAAATTAAGGTTAGCATCGCCTTCACCTGGGAAGGTGTAGCTGTCGATACCACTGACTGAACCAGTTGCAAAGTTGAAATTGTTCCACGAATGCATGATGAGATCCATCGAGCCATCGCCATTCAGGTCACCTGCGTGGATGGCATAAGGGCTGCCACCACCACGAGCAACAGGGTCAAAGTCTTCGCTAGCACGGCTGCTTACACGAGCTTCTTGGACCCACACTTCAAAACCGGAGCCAATGTCGCCTGAGACAGAAAGCACATACCAGTTGTCATATACACTCGCCGCGCCATTGTTACCAAACAGCATTTCCGGGAGAAGGTCATTGTCAACATCCGCGATCTGAATTTGCTCTACACGCCAGCGATCAGGAAGATCACCATCAAATTCGTAGACCGTTGAAGGGGCGGAACCATAATTGTTGTCGCCTTGGCTTTCAAAACCGTAGAGGCCCGGAGGGAGCGATGCGATATTTGGATTGGTTTCGCTGTAGCTGCGACCACCGAAGAAGTAAATCTCACCGGCCCCGTCATTGTCCATGTCACCCACGGCAATCGCGCGAATGTTGTTAGTGGTTGAGGTTGAGTCGAGTACCGGTGTGGAGTAGACCCACTCCCATGTGTCAGCACTGACGTTTTCAATCACATGGACGCGGCCACCTGCGGTGTAATCTGAAAGATAAACTTCCATGCGACCGTCACCATCGCCATCGAACGGCCCAGCGATGGCACGAGCGCCTGACTGGGCGGCAGCAACACTGCTAAACGGCGTGGTGAGGTCATTGGATGGCGCGACTTCGAGGGCGTGTTCGACGTTCTGCGCTTGTAAAGAAAAGGTCCCGATCAAGGCGATCAGAACAAAAGCAATAGTACCTTTACGCATCATAAAAGTAGAGTTGGGTAGAAAAGAGATGGGGGTTCTGAACCTCTCAGTTCGAGGTAACATAATAAAGAAACCGTAAAGGAATAGTCAACGTCGAAATGATAGTCCTCGATTATTCAGCTTAAATGATCGAGTTTTGATACTTTAAAGCTAAAAGTGCTCACAAAACAGTAGCAAAAATGAAAGCGATCATCACCTTTGGGCTACTAGCTTTGGCAAGTGTTTGGTTCGCCATTGCGCAAAGCAGCCCCTTAGAGGTTGTCGATGTCCGCGAATGGATGCCTGATGTGGCCATTGCTTCACAGTACAGCAATTCTGATAATTTCTTTCAACAGAAATTGTACGGTGTCGACGAAGGTACCGCATATGGTACTCTCGGGGCGATTAAGGACTTGCAAAAGGTTCGAAGTGACTTGGTTGCACAGGGATACGATATAAAGATTTGGGATTTCTATCGTCCGCGGTCTGTCCAATGGTTGATGTGGGGATTAGTGCCTGATCCCCGGTTCGTAGCCAACCCAGAACATGGTTCTAACCACAATCGTGCAGCAGCTGTCGATGTAACCTTGCTAGATTTGGCTACAGGTCTCGAACTCGACATGGGTACTGGTTTTGACGATTTTTCCGATATGGCCTCGCATAATTTTCGAGGAGTCTCAGCCGAGGTCGCCCAACGCAGGAGTTTGCTTCGATCCACAATGGATGAATATGGGTTTGCCTCTTACTTCGCTGAATGGTGGCACTACACGCATGGAGCAACGGCACACGATGTACTTTACGATTATCAAATGAAGTAGCATGCGACAAATAGCTCCTTTTGTGTTAGGGCTCCTTTTTTTCTGTTGCTCAAAACACCTCCAAGCACAACAAATTAATGAGCAAGGTAGCGGAGTACAGCGCGCTCCTTCAGTTGCCGCTTCTGAGTCTATGGTCGTTTTTGCATATGTGGAACGTAGAGGCGAAGGTACCACCGAACAGATATTCGTTCGAACGTATCAAGATGGTTTCTTCAATGTGGTTCCATTGGTCATCAATGCTGATCATATCAAAGATCAACGGGATCCGAGTGTAGCAATAGCCACTAATGGTGCATTCGTGGTGACATGGACGGCTGTGACTAACGATCATATGCTTGATGTTTACCTTCAGTGGTTTGGGGATGATGGTATGCCACAGCACGATGCAATACGTGTAAATTCAACTCAAACATTTAGTCAGGCCGCTCCCGATGTTGCAGTAAATGCCAATGGTGAAGCAGTCGTGGTATGGCATAGTTGGGAGCAAGACGGTGGCGATCGAGGTGTATATCTGCGGCGTTTTGCGCAATCGGGGCAACCCTTGTCTGAAGAACTTTTAGTCAATGAAACCACAGCCTACAGTCAATGCCATCCTGCGATTGCATTAGGGCCAAACGGTGGAGCGGTTGTTTGGGCAACATGGGCAGAGGGCGCACAGGGAGCATGGAGCTATGAAGTTGATGCGCGGCAACTCGATGCTAATGGTGTGCCTGTCGGCCCTGAAATTCGGGTTAACACAGAAACACGTAACAACCAATGGCATGCTGATGTAGCTGTAGACGAATTAGGCGACTGGGCGGTTGTGTGGACGTCTTGGGGAGAAGATGGAGACGAAGGGGGTGTGTATGTTCGGACATATGCATCGGATGGTACTCCGACAATGATGCCTGATCGAGTAAACAATGAAACGGTAGGTTATCAGTGGTTACCTTCTGTAGGTATGCGTTCCATCGATGACATCTTAATAACATGGTCGTCATGGGGGCAGGATGGCAGCCGTGAAGGTGTTTTTGCTGAGCGTTGGAATCAAGGTACTTGGCTTGGTGTGGACGTCGCCGTGAACACATACACCGAGGACTACCAATGGGAACCAGCGTTGGCCCTTAACGCTGATGAAGCTTACGTCGCATGGTCTTCTTGGGGAGAAGATGGTGATGATTATGGGGTTTACTTCACAGCACTCGGGGCATTATCTGTAAACACCGTGACCGAATGGCATCCGAATGCACCATTTTTTGTTGGCGGGAGCTACCCAAATCCCTTTGATGAATCAGGTCTCACGATAACCATAGAAACCGATGCAGTTGGTTTAATGAGGGTCGAAATACTCGATTTGCTCGGAAAGCGGATCTATTTAGATGATGTGACTCTCAGCAGTACTGGAGCGTATACATATCATTGGGATGGTCGAAATATAATGGGTAGAGAGTTGGCCTCGGGTTTGTATTTCATTCGGCTGATTCATGCACAAAGCACGCAGACAGTGCCTGTGATAAAGCGATAATCATCGCGCTAAAAGGTTGACATGATGCTTGATCCAGATGCCCCCACATTATCGTATGTGACACCAGACTTGCATCCAATCCAGCGGGCAATCATGTCTGCGATCGAAGAGTTGAGCGGTAGAGACCAGTTAGAAGCTAAATGCCGGCATATTCTGAATACTGTGCCAGATAGCATGCTTTGGGAGACAGCACTGGTGGCACTCGACATAAAACTGGATTTTGATTCCCATATTTTTTCCACATGGCCTTCAAAAGGGCCCTTAGTACTCTTGGCAAATCATCCTTTTGGCATCGTTGATGGACTAGCTCTGTGTTACCTTGCGCAACAGCGAAGAGGTGCGTTCAAGATCTTAATTAATGCTGTTTTGTGCAGAACCAAACGTTTAAAGCCTTTTTTCTTGCCCATTGATTTTGATGAAACACGGACGGCGATGGAGACGAATCTCCAGTCGCGTAAAGACGCTTTGCATACGTTGAAGGAAGGAGGGACAGTCGTTGTATTTCCAGCGGGCGGAGTTTCAACGGCGAAAGGATATTTCAAACCTGTAACAGATTTACCTTGGAAGCCCTTCTGTGCACGGCTCATCCAAGAAACTAGGGC
>CAYYHN010000002.1:0-17979 GCA_964471245.1 uncultured Rhodothermaceae bacterium
GATACAGTTCGTTGCCATAAGGTTGGAGATCCAAAGTTGCGTAGAGTTGATCTCCCAAAAATGCAGCATGACCACTAGTAGAGCTGCCAAAACCGGGATTGGCATCAAGCAGCATATACGTACCATCCGAGGTGCCATCTGTAATCCATAGTTCAGTGCCATGAGCTTCGTCCGCAGCTGAAAAAATGACATGCCCATCGTGGGTAGCATGCATGTATGGATTTGAAGACGAGGCGCCTGGGTACACATCTCGAACAATGTGTGTGCCATCTATCGTCCCGTCGCTTACCCATAACTCGCGTCCGTGCAAGTCATCCTCTGCTACATAGTAGAGGATGACTTGCACGGCAAAGTATCGGACAAACCAACTAAAGTAAGGTGTGGCTTTTCCTTCTGTAAGAAACAGTGTGCCTTCTGCTGTGCCATCAGTACGCCATAGCCCTCGTCCGTCTTGGGGATGTTCTCCAACAAAAAAGGTATACGATGGCGTTGCGCGGAATGTACCGACATTCATGACGTTGATATCGAGCGCAAAAGAACCTTCCGGAGTACCATCTGTACGAAAGAGTCCCTTTTCTTTGTTGAAGCTATGGAGACCAACCAGCGTAAAACCATCTTTGGTAGACGAAAGAGTTTGTGCTCGACTCATCAAGTGTGTGATGTCAGACGAAAAATCCTCGCTATACCAGAGCTCACCATCTCGGGAACTGATCAGAAATAGGTTGCTTCCCTCTCCTAAAAAAACCTTCAACCAATGAACCGTCGAGCCAAAGGTGATGCGTTGCGTACCCAAAGGGGTACCATCTGTCACCAAGACCGCGGTCTTGTCGCATGGGTCTACGAACGCGAAGAACATCCCATTGCTATCACTGGCTCCCGAGGAAAGCGAGCGGTTGCAGTAGTTGGCAAGGAGCGGGGTAGTAGCAGTCGCTCCAGGGCTGACTACCGATAGCGTGTACTGCCCGTCTCGCTTGGTTTCGACGATGAGGTTGTCTGCAAGCTGAGCATGGATGGTCGCGCCACTATCGTGTGACCCCGGCGCAATATCCTGAAAGAGCTTGGTGCCTTGGGGCGTCCCATCTGTTGTCCACAACTCTCGTCCATACGTGGGGTTTGTGGCTGAAAAAAGCAGGCGATTATCTTGGGCGCTAAGATCTTTAATTCCCGAGCTTTGGTTATTCGCCGTAGCGTTTAAGTCAACGAGCATTCGGGTGCCTTGGGGCGTCCCATCGGAAATCCATAACTCTGTACCGTGGATTCCATCTGAGGCTGAAAAGAGCACGCCCTTCGGCGTCACTGCCATCCCTTCGCGAAAGCCAGCTAAGCCACCGGGTGCGATATCACTGACTAATGTTGTACCTGCGGGGTTGCCGTTCGAATACCATAGCTCCTTTCCATGGACACCATCATCGGCTGAGAAGAAGAGCATATCATTGTAGGTTACCAAGTTGTCAGGTTGGCTACTTCTTGGGCCGGGAAGGATATCACGTACAAGCTGGGTACCAGCGGGAGAGCCATCGGTAGACCACAGTTCCGTGCCGAGGGGTGTACCCCAAGCCGAGAAAAACAGGCGCTCGTTAGCGACAGCAAACATCCAAGCCGCACTGTTATGGGGACCTGGTGTTAAGTCACCTAATAGGTGGGTACCCTCAGGTGTGCCATCCGTTGCCCAGGGCTCTAGGCCGTGTACGCCATCATCATACATAAACACCAACTGGTGCCCCAATGTACTCAAGGGATAAGTGCTTTCTCGATACCTCCCTAGCGTGGGGCTAAGAATGGTCTGAAACATTTGAGCTTGTTCATCCCAAGTCCATATTTCCGATGTAATTCCTAACAAATACTGTGGCGTTGCTGCCAAATTAAATGAGGTACCAACTGTACCCTCATTGAACACCTCGGCAGAAGTCGCACCATCTTCGACACGCCAGATCAGAGGAGATGCTTGATGACTCGTGAACGTTCTGAAATACAATGTCCCATGCAGATCAGTGAGTGACCAAATCTGTCTAATATCAGCCAAGTCAATGGAGATACGCAGCGTGCCCGAAGGAGTACCATCGGTTCGCCATAATTCAAACACACGGTCTGAAGTATACGTCTGCTTGATGAAATAAAAATGTTCTCCAATACGAAGCCGCTCGCCGAATGCTTTGGTATCCTCATCGAGTAGGATAGTACCTTGTGTAGTGCCATCAGTAGACCACAGTTGATAGGTAGATGAACTAAAATTCGAACATGTGAGGAGAGCGTAGTTGTCCGTTGACCCGATGTTCAGGCCGCACGGTAAGTCGAAAATCGGGTACGTGCCTGATACTGTGCCATCCGACCGCCAGAGCTCTTCGCCCTTTTTAAACAGGGCAATTGTACCCTTTGTAGTGAACCCGGTGAGGTGGGTGCCGAGTTGTTCCGTGTTGATGTCTTTTAGGAGCTGTTGACTCCTACCTTCGTAGGTTAGAGCGAGGGCGATGAGGCTGCAGAGAAGAAGGCGGATTACCATGTAGCACCTAGCTTTGAGCTGAACTTGCTTAGCGCCAACGTACCGAATTGTCTAATGTATGCCGTAGACCAAAAGTCACGATTTGAGAGACCTCAACTTATTGTACCTTCACCACGACGCAGGTCAGATCATCATGGGCGTGGAGCGTGGTAGTGAAGGCTTCATAGGAGGTACGGAGGTGCGTGAGTATGCCCTCCGCGTTTTCGGATGCGGCTTGTTGGATGGTTTCTATGAGCCGATCTGTGCCATATTCCTCGTCATTGGCATTGCGGCCTTCAGTAAGGCCGTCGGTAACCATGGCAATGATGTCGCCGGGTTGGAGGCGAAACGTTTCCTGCTGAATGACGCGGTTGAAAACGTCGCCGCGCTCCAGCCCAATGCCGAGACCGGGCGGCTTGAGTACGTAGGAGCGTTGATCAGATGGGCGATAGATAACTAGGGGCAAATGCCCGGCGCGCGCAAAGGTGATCGTCCCCGTTTCGAGGTCAAAGAGACCATAGAGGAGCGTCACGTACACGTTGGCTTCGGCCGAGTTGAAAAACTTCTGGTTGACGTGTTGGAGAATCGCTTCTGGATCAGTCGTCGCATCTACCCGCGACTGCAAGAAGCCCTTCAGCATCGTCATGTAGAGTGCCGCAGGCATACCTTTGCCCGAGACATCACCGATTGCTACGCCGAGTCGCTGGTCGTCGATGGGGAAGAAGTCGAAGTAATCGCCACCGACTTCGCGGGCAGGTTCGCTAAATGCGGCGATGTCGAGGCCTTGCGTCGTTGGGATGTGCTGGGGTAGCATCTGAAGTTGGGCACGACGGGCGATATCCAATTCCATTTTCAGACGCTCGCGCTCCGTGATGTACGCAACATATTGAGGCTGAATTTCGAGCTCGTTAAGCGGTGTGCCGCGGCGCCATGCAAGGAAGCCAAAGACGAAGAGTCCGCCCATCACAATGAATCCGGCCAAACCTGAAGCATTGTACAGCGTTGTTTCCTGAAGCGAGAGCATGGCCATGGACGGCATGGCGATGAACACAACCGCACCAATAAGCACGGTCATCAAGCCGGAGCGAAGAAAGAAGGGAGAGGCAAGGATGCCTGCGAGAGCACTGAGCGCTACCGTCCACGAACGGTCGAAAAACACCAGCACATCTGAGAAGATGGCAAAGAGTGGCAGCGTGATCAGTATCGCAAGCCATGTTCGACCTGTGTATTTTTTGATGAGTGCTGTCGTGAAGAGAAACGCATACGACACGGCTAGCAGTGCACCCAAACTACCTGTAGCTGAAGGCAATCCAACGGGTATGTAAGCAGATAAGATTTGTTGCTCAGCTATGCCTACGGTCGGCCACACGTCAACAATTCGTAGTAGCAGCCAAGTCCCTAGGTACCACACGCCAAGCATCATAAAGCCAAGGCTGAAGCCGCGCATGATACCGCGCCCAAGCCATGGAAAGAAGAAGTGCTGGGCGAATACGCCATCGAACGCACGGAGCTTGCGAGGCCACGTTTCTCGCGCCAATGACTCACCGCTGACCCAAACGAAGAACATGCCGAACGTGACGAAGAAAACGGCGACGGCAAGCTGAAAGTACAGAAATGCTTCGGAGAGGCGCCCCGAATCATCGAGCATTAGTTCAAAAAGGGAGTATGGAAGTGTGTTGATCAAGATTGCGATGAAGAGGGCCATCACGACAAACGCCACAATGAAGCCGCGCCGCAGTCCTACCTCTTGCTCACGGAAACGAATCGCAAAGATGATCAGGCCGAGGAGCCACGTGGTCGAGGCGAGGATGAATTGCAGGAATTCGTAATTACTCGCACGGTTGGCCCGGTCTTGATAGGTCGTCAAGAAGGTCTGTGGCAACACAATTTCTTGTTCCCATGCTCCAACCACATCACCTAGCACCGTCACGGAGATGCGGTAATGCTCATCTGCGAGTATCGGTGCCGAGTCTTCCCAAGTGAACGTGTAGTCAGTGCGAGAAGGAAGCCGCGATGTCTGCTGGTCTATTTGGCTATAGGCAGCCATATCGATGCCGCGCGATTGAGCTAAGAAGGCCAATGCTCTGGCGCGGGCTTCATCTTCGGAGAGCGAAAGTCCCGGTGCGGTTTCGGGGAGCGTGCGCTGGACGGTGAAGATGTTGCCATCTACATCCATTTGCACCACGTACCGATCAGTAGTGCCGGGTTTGCGGAAAATAACGGCCCAGTTGGCAACAGGGTGGTGGGCTTCAATTCGAGCGCGTTCATCGGGTGTGGCATCGTGTTGATGTAGATAGATGCCGAGGCTATTCCGTACACCAAACGAGATGTTGCGCTCAGTATAGTCTTGCAGGTCTAACGGTGCGAGATGCTCAACGGCACGCGTAAGCGCCTCATTGCGGTCGATACTGATGCCAAGCTTAGCTGCGGGTTGCAGGCGTGGATAGAGCAGGGTGAATGCGATTGCGCCGAGGACACCTAGCACCAAGAGGAGGAAGACCTCCGTACTAAATCCGGACGGTCTTGCAGATGGCGTCGTGGCAGGTAGGTGGTCAGACACAGGGCAGCGGTTCGTGTGCAGCAGCAGGCATTGCGCGTGCAAGATACAGTTTCGACGGCTCCAGTGCGCATCAAGTTGCGGTCGGGTGCACCAAACAGAAAACGCTCGGACGCCACCACATCGTCCGAGCGTTTAGGGGTACGTATGACCCTCCCTGTGAGACTGTTTGGAAATGGTCTTCACGAAATCGAACGGCTGCAAAACGCCCACGCGACGTTCTGCTGCATCGCCGATGCTGAAGCAATCGACTGCTTCGCGCGCCTTACATGACCGCTTTTCGCACGTTCTCTTCATGCGAATCCAATTCCCAAGCAACCTCTTAATCGGTCACCGTACAGCCAGATGCAAAGTTGCGGGCAGAAAACTTTGTAGAGAGCAAGCCCACGTATTCGCCCGAGTTTACACGGATCGTGAGTTCGTTCTCGCCGTCGCGCTTCGGTGAGCAGTATTCGAGCAAGTAATAGCTGTTCGCCTCGTCGCGCACGAGGTTGGCAATTTCACGGAAGCGGGGCACAAGGTCATTAATGTTGGTTGCTGAAACGAATCCATTGGTACCGACTTCATTCAAGGTTCCCTCATCAATTTCACCGCCTAAACCAATGGTGTAGATCGAGACATTGTTAAATGTGTCGCCAACTGCATCAATAGCAGCATTGCGTGATACGCGGTTTGCTTGGTCTGTACCGTCCGTGAAGAGCACTAGCGAACCCGCCGTGATCAGGTTGTCGTTGAGCGACGAATTAAGGCGACCCTCAGTTTTCTCAAGCCCTTCGATGATGGCACCGTAGAGGTTCGTTGAGTTGTCCACGGTGATGCTTGGGTCGACTGAGACGATGCCGTCGACGAGGTCGCCAAGGTCCGTTGTGTAGGGTACAAGGCTATTGATGGAGGCTTGGCCATCAAACCAGAAAATGCTCATCTCGATCTCGCCTTTGCGCGGGTCGTCATCTTCAAACATAATCGACTCAACGAATGTCTCAGCGGCTTGCTTTAACCCATCGAGGTTTTCGCTGGCGACGATGCTGCCGCTCAGGTCGAGGAGCAAGACGATGCTGTAACGGAAAGAGCCGGTTTTCGGCAACACGTTTTGCTGTGATTCGAACGACGAGATCAGGTTGTCATTCTCAAAGATGTCAAAGTTCGCAGGCGTTAAGTTGGCGACAGGTGCGCCATTTTCTTGGTCGATTTTGAACAAGATCGATACGTTGGCCGGCATCCGCGTGCGGCTCTCGATCAGACTCACATCGAGTTGGTCGGTGGCATCGCAGGTGTTGAAAGTTTCGCAGCGGTCGTTGGCGGTATTCGAATCACATGCGGCGAACACGAATATCAGGCCGAGCAGTGCTACGCTGCGGATCACATTGAAGGGGCGAAGTAGGGTAAGGGCGGTCATAAATTTGCCTCGTCCATCCGGTTGAAATGGGTTGGTGCCCATCGGTTCAGGGAGTCCGCGTAATCACCGATGCTTTCGTTGGTGGTGGTAATCACGCATTCGATTTCACTTGGTGCACAAACGGGGCCAGTTTTATCTAATTAACTTCTTGAAAAGAAATAGGTGGGCCTAAATTGTTGTAATAAATAAATTTGTAGGGTAAAAAGGGCGAGGTGGGTAAGTGCTGTATGGATTAGCGGAACGATAGAGGATCGAACGTGGAGAACGCTGGTTCGGAGTCTGCGAACAGACGTTCGCAGTGGAAAAAGTCTTGCCGACCGCTGCTTACAAGGCCGATTCGACTGCCCCGATGAGTTGAGGGAGGTCGTCGAGGGATTGAGAACGTTGCAGGGCAAAGAAGGGAACGCGTTGGGCAAAAGCACCGCTTAGCATAAAGTGATTTGCAGCTGTGCCAAGGATAGGCATGGTGCGAGGCATATGGGCATGCTGCTGAAGCTGTAAAATGCAGGCATTGCCATGCATTGCGGCACAGTGGATGGATTCCCCCGCAGACAACGCAAACAAGGCGGCAACGGGGAGCGACGCTGACGTGCGTCTGTTTATCGGGACGACGTGATTGGCTTTTCCATGCAACTGGGGTTCGAATGGTGAATCCTGCTGAAATGCACGCCATGTGTCGGGTGTCAGTTTCAGCCATGGCGGCCCAGGCGCAATGGTAAACGAATCGCCAACTTGGCGAAGGACGGCCACATCATCCGTAATCAGGTGGGCACCATGCTGCACCAACGCAGTCGTTAGGGTTGTTTTTCCTGCACCCGAATGGCCAAGTAAAAGCACGGCCTTGCCATTGATAGCAACGGCATTCGCATGTAGAACAAGAAAGCCGTTCCGTTGGAGCCAAAGCCCAAACATGGGCCCGAGGAGCCAGCGTTGCCAGACCAAGGTTGAGGTCTCATGGTCTGGTGTGACGGCCAGTCCTTCTGGGCCGAGTAAGAATGAGCCAACGCCAGGGTACTTCAGATAGACATGCGAATCTGTCACGTGCCATGCAATAGCCTCGTCATATGCCAGTGGCGACGGCGCTTCGAAAGGACCTGTATAAATGTGTACCAATGGAGCCTTGTCCGTGGTCTGCGAAAGCCCGTCTATGGCAAACGGCGACGCCAGTACGTGGTCGTAGAGGGCGTAACGATAGGTTGGTTTTTCCTGCGATGTGAACAGCATGTGCAACCCCTCATCAGACGTGCATAGCTAAATGCTATTAATCAGAATCTTTAGCTACGATGAGCTGTGCCTCTTGCAAGTCGCGCAGAAAAGCATCAACGTCAGCTTGCGCTTGCTTTGGCGTTACTTCATAGCTAGCCACTATGGCATTGCATAAGGCATCTGGCGTTTGAGGTGATTTTAGCAGGTTCCAGATGAAGAGACCGACGCCGTCCAACGTGAAGTACTGCCCGGTGTGGGTTTGCATGATGGTCCCAGAGGTGGAGTCGACCGAAGTCGTGAGCTCAGATGCGGTACGTTGGTAGTGCACAGGATCGGTAGTGGGCAGTTGAATAGATATGAGGATAGCTATAGCGATGGTGCATTGCTAAGCAGAACTTTATTGCTAAAGAATCTCGTGACGAATCTACTCCATAGCTTTGAAAAACCGTAGTATATTGTGAGCAAATGGATAGCGTGGCTTGTTTCCTTTGTACGAGTCTAAGTCACACCCTATCTCCCAATCTCTCTCGATCTACGCATAATCGCATGGCACTTTTAGACATGATCGCTCAGCAGTTGGGCGGTGACCAAATTCAGCAACTAAGCCAACAACTCGGCACCAGCCCACAAGCCACTCAGCAAGCCATCTCTGCAGCCTTGCCCGCACTACTGGGTGGCCTCTCCAAAAATGCCTCGTCACCAGATGGAGCTGCGGCGCTAGCATCAGCTCTTGATCGTGACCACGATGGTAGCATGCTCGATAATTTAGGAGGCTTGCTCGGTATGCTTGGTGGCGGCCAGAGTGGTGGCGGAGGTGGATTAGGCAGCCTCATTGGTATGGCCTCCTCGATGCTAGGCGGTGCCCAGTCGGCTAGCATGAATCCACGTGCTGCAAATGGGGATGGCATTCTGGGGCACATCCTTGGAAATAAGCGAGCTGGCGTCGAAGCTGGGATCAGTCAAGCAAGCGGTATGGACACCAGTCAAGTGGCCAAATTGCTTCCGATGTTAGCTCCCATTGTTATGGGTTACTTGGGCAAAATGAAACAGCAAGAAGGTCTTGACGCGGGTGGACTCGCCTCGGTCTTACAACAAGAGCGTCAAGACATGACGGCGCGTGAGCCTGCACTGGGTGGGCTGATGGGCATGCTCGACATGGACGGCGATGGCGATGTCATGGATGATGTCGGCAAGCTCGGCAAAGCACTAGGTGACTCTGGGCTGCTTGGCGGCCTCTTTGGCAAGCGCTAAAGTCAAACTGCACGGGGACTGCGCTAGGGCATGGCTTGCAGTACCCGTGCCCAAAACAAGTCACAGAAATGCCAGGTGTGTGCAGCACCGGGCATTAGGCCCATCGGTGCCGTTCCGAAGCCTAGTGGGATCTCTTTGCTGTGCAAGAGGTCAGCAAACTGTTGGCAGCGGTCGCGATTGCCCCGCATGCCATCGCCATCCGCGCTAGCAATCCAATACGTAGTCAGGCGCAATTGAGCGAGGACCGACTCTGTGGCATTGTTTATCGCGTCGGTTGGGTTCCAACGTTGAAGTAAGGCTGTATCGCGTGGGGCATGGCCAAGTGCTGCGTTAAAGATGGCGTGGTGTCCCCAGATACGGTCTTCTTGCCCCTCACCGAGGCGCGGATCGATATGGCCGGGCCACATCATTGTGCCGTCATAGATCGCGACGTGATCAAAATAGCCGGGATGGAATGTGGCGAGCAAACTAGCCGTGAAACCACCAAGTGAGAAGCCGCCAACAGCCCGAATGCCTTCATACGCTTGCGGATATTCAATGTCGATGGCAGGGATTAATTCGTCAACAAGGTATTTGAAAAATCGCCCTTGGCCTAAGCTCGCCATGTGATCCGGCCATTCACCACCCATGTCAATCCCAATCGATGGCACAACATTGTCGTCGCTGTTGAGGCCAGGGAGCACGACCAACGTTGGGGGGACTTCGCCGCGTGCGATCAAGGCCTCAAGATCTTCGATGGCTGTCGAGAATTGGCGCGAACTGTCTTCGTGGAAGTTGACCCATTCGCGCTCGTGACCTCGCAGTAAATACCAGATAGGCAAGCGCTCCAGATCCGCGTATCCTTCGGGCTCGTACACATAGTAGGGCTTTGCAATGCCCAGAGCTTCCGAGTCGAAGTGACGGTAGCTGAGTGTCCCGCGCAAATGGGTATGCCGCGCCAAAATTGCTTCAGTCGTCATGGTCGGTCACGTCTGTAGAGATCGTACACGATGCTAAGCCAGCGTGTCTGCTGTGCGAAGGGCCAAGATTGCCCCACGCAAGAAGTTGGGAATTACGTGGTCGTGGGTGGCCTTGAGGAACGTCGGGTCTTCCATCCGACGTAGGATACGTTCGTATTTCTCCTCGCCATGGTGCTCCACCACATGCGCTTTGCGTTCGGGCTTACGGAAATGCAGGCTCATTCCCGGCGGATCAGCTTCTGGGTGGAATTGCACACCGACGATCTCATCAGAAATCCGGATTGCCATCAACGCACGCTCGTACGGTACATGTGGGCGGACCTTTTCTAGCGCGAGGACCTGTGCGCCTAGATCGTTGAGGCGGTCGGCGTTTGGTTGCACCACTTGCCAACTCCGGAAGTCGGCTGCGTAGAACGGATCGGCTAGGTTGATGAACAGTGGGTCTTGTTCGCCCGCGTCGGTCTTATGCATCGGCATGATGCCAAAGGACTGCGACACGCGTTTCGTGACGTTTGCCACGTCGAAATGGCGTACCATCATCTGGAACGAGTGGCAGATAAAGAAGCCATACTTCTTCGAAACGCCACGAACATCAGCCGTCAGGTTGTGTTGCCACAGCGCCTCGAGCCATTCGAAGTATTTTGCTTCCCAGTCCATGCCAATACCATCGAATGGGCTGCCGGGGCCACCTGAAGAGATGTAGATGTCGTAGGAAAGGTCGGGTACATCGCCTTTGAAGCGTGTCTCATACACATCGAACGTCAAAGGCTGGTTGGCGTAGCGGCCGTCGGCCAGCGTAAGCAGTTCGCAGATACAGCGCATGCCTTGGTTGGGCTCGTTGTCGTAAAGGTCGAGCACGGCAACCCGTATCGGCTTGTTATCTATAGCCATGTGGCAAATAATTTCGTCAATCAAATAGGTACTGGGTTACAATCGAGCGTGAGCAAAAGCGGTGCCCGATTGCATGATGGGCGACGTGTTGGGGCAATTAGGCGTAGCGGAGGATGAACATCGGCAAGCTGCCGCCCCCGGCCGTCACATTGGCGAGGTTCGATGCCGAGATGCGCGTGAGGCAGCCACCTAGCAGTGGACCGTTGAGGTATGGATCCAAGTCGATGATGGCGGGCACCATATCCCAGCCGTTGTCGGTTTTCATCAAGAACGGCTCGCGGTGGATGTCCACGCATTCTTGCACGACGTGGCCATGCTGGAGGCCCGTCTGGATTGCTTGCTCCCATTCGCTTTGCGATGCTGCAAAGCCGAGCGTGACGCCTGCTCCACCGTATTCATCGTTGGGTTTGATGATGAAGTACTTCCGGTTCATCCTCACGAATTCGACCAAGTCGATTGGTAAGCCACGAAACGTTGTATGGCTGTTGCGGAGCATCCGTGTCCATGGGATGTGGCGCTGGATGGCCGACCGCTGCGCCGAGGTGAGGACGTGGTTGAACTTCTCATCCGTCAGGAAGGTGAAGATGGCCTTCTTATGGATCATCTTCGTACGGAAGCTATTGAGGTAGCACGTTTTCTGGGCGATGTAGCCTTCCAAAAACGCTTTGCACTCGTCGCGAATTTCGTAGTACTCGCTCATGAGGAGGCGACGGTACAAGATATCGATCTTGCGGCCATTGGCGTAGATCCAGCCGTCTTTGCATTCGAGCGCACGCGGATCGGCGATTTCGCAGGGGAAACCGTGCCGCTCCAAGTATTCCTTGATCAGGTGGAATTCGTGGATCGTCGGGATGTCGAGGTGATCCACGATGGCGAACGTAGGGCGCTCGACGCGGCCATCGAACTGCTCATGGTATGCTTGTAGCAAGCCTGCAAAGGTGTGCTCCAGCGGCGAAACGAACCGTACGGGGTACCGTTTCTCGAAGGCTTTGAAGATCGGCAGGTCCCGGTAGATCTGGGCCACTTCGTGGATGTACGCGATTCCCGCAGGTACTTCGCCGTTGATCTCGACAAACTTGAATGAGTCCTTCGTCATGAAGGAGTCCATGCGTGCCGTAGCCGACAGGCGGATGACGTTGGTGGGGATGTTCGCAAGTTCAATTTCCCACTCATGCATCCCCAACTCATGCCGCAGAATGTTGGTATCGGTGAAGTATGTCGCCGCAATCTTGAGCACAGCCTGCCGGAGCAAATACACGGTGTCTTGGACATCCGTATACATCTGTTCGCTTAGGAACGTGGGGCGCAGGGTAGTGGCAATCGGGCGGTCACCAAAGAGGGTACGACGCTCTTGTTGTTGCTGCAGCAGCGTGTTCAATTGGTTGTCAGCAGCATTGAGGTCCCGTGCAATCAACTCGTGGTAGTAGTCGATGACAGGCTGATGACGATGTGCCATGAACAAGATGGGATAAACTAGGGGGAATAGGATATAACGCACGCTCCAGCGCTGAGAAGCTACAACGCTGGAGCATGACATTCATGGAGAGTAGAGGGCTGCTCAATGTTATGGGCAACCCGCTACCAAATCAGCGTTTGGGTTCGAGGTAGCCGTTCGCAGTGAATTGCTTCTTGCGCCGTGTCTGGCGCGCTTTGTCCACGAGGAACTTGGCTGCGTGCTCGACGACCCATTGGAAGTTCTCCGGCCCCACCGAGTGGTAGTCGGCATCCGGGGCGGGGTTCATGAAGTCAATCGCGTAGGGGACGCCATCGCGGATGGCAAACTCGACCGTGTTCATGTCATAGCCCAGCGCCTTGCAGATGGCTAGCACGCCGTCTTGGATCTGCTTGAGGCGATCGGCTGGGATGGGCGCTTCGGGAACGTCGAAGTAGCGGCGGTGCGGCTCAGCGATGGGGTTGTACTTCATCACGTGCACGTACTTCTGACCAATGCCATAGCACCGGTAGTATTCCGTGAACTCGATATTTTCCTGCAGCATCATGCAGTCCGTACCCGAGTCGTTGTAGGCAGCAAACAACTCATCTGGGTTGTGCACCTTGGTGACGCCGCGCCAGCCACCGCCGTCGTGTGGCTTTAGGAAAGCCGGGAAGCCGATGTAGTCGTACACGCCCTGCCAATCAAGCGGGAATTTCAGGTTGCGGAACGATTGCGATGTCGTGTTCGGTGGGTGCTGGTTGTGTGGCAGAATCATGCTCTTCGGCACGGCAACGCCCACGGACTCGGCGATGACGTTGTCGATGAACTTATCATCGGCACTCCACCAGAACGGGTTGTTGACGACGTACGTGCCTTTCAGCGCCGTCCACTTTAGGAACGAACGGTAGAACGGGACTTCGTGCGAAATGCGGTCGAGGATGACGGCGTACTCCGGTTCTGCGTGCATGTTGATAGCATCGAGTTCGACGAACTCAGCGCGCACATTTTTTTCGGCGTACGTCTCGTTGATATAAGGGATAAGTGCATCCGGAAAGGTCGTCTCCATGCCGCGGAGAATACCAATCTTACGGAGGGGCAATTCTTTCTTTTTAGCCATAGCGATGCAAAGGAGGTTGCGCCTTAGGCGCGGAGTATAGCGAGGTCGGGAGAGCGCGGGTGGCAAGGACGCCACGCGCATCAGCGCACACTTAATTGACCTGCATCACGGGTTCGGCGGGTGCTCCGTTGAGGGCGCACCGAACCTTCGTCTGAAGCGCTGTGCATAGTGGTGCCGCGCAGGTTTCCCTGTTTGAACGGCGTAAAATAATACCTAGCGGCATGAATCTTTTAAGAAAGGAGTCCGTTCGGGAGATCTTTGCACGGAGGCCTTGCGCTGTGTGCTGTCATGTTATTCTGCCGTCTATCCATGCTGCTGCACTCACGCGTCTATCCTTGCTCCGATGAAGCCCCTTGGTTGGCGTTGGTTCATGGGGCCGGGGGCAGCTCGGTGGTATGGTTTCGGCAGATTCGTGTGTTGGTGCGGCATTTCAATTTGCTCGTAATCGATCTGCGGGGCCACGGACGCTCAGAGACCGACCTCAGCCAAGCGTATTCGCTGGATGTCGTCACGCGGGATCTCATCGAAGTGCTCGACGAAAAGGGTATCGAGCGTGCACACTGGATGGGCGTTTCGTTGGGTACGGTGCTCTTGCAACATTTGGCCGTCGTCGCGCCCGAGCGCATCGATCGCATGGTGTTTGCTGGAGCGATCAGTAAGCTTCGGCTTTGGGTGCGTGGCCTGATCGTATTTGGGCACGTCATGCGCTTTCTCGTGCCGTTCATCGCCCTATACTATTTCTTTGCCTACATCATCATGCCTGGCAAACGGCACCGAGAAGCCCGTCAGCTATTCCTTGCAGATGCGCGAAAACTTCCCCAAGCTGAATTCATCAGGTGGTATCGCCTCAGTGGAGAAATAGAGGATGCACTCGTCGACTGGTCTGCACGTACGTTTTCTGTCCCCGTTCAATTTATTATGGGTGAAGACGACTACGTGTTTTTGCCGGGAGCTGCAGCACGTGTAGAACCCGATGAACATGCATCGCTTGTGATCATCCCGGATACAGGGCATGTATGCAATGTAGAGGCGCCAGAGGCCTTTAACGAGGCTGCCTTGGCCTTCCTTAAGACGCCGCTTCCTGTAGCCAAGGCAGGTTCGTGAGTTTCGCGCATATCCCGTCCAAATGGCTTGAAAAAACGGCGTTCGGCTGCTAATCTTGCTGCCCTTTTTGCACAGGCTCTGCGTTTTCAACGTGTTGTGCATTCCTTTTAGACACTGCCAATTAGCTGCGTGAACGATATCATGAGTGGTGTAAGTCCGTCGGCACTTCGTTTGCCTAATTTTCTTTCGATACCCGTTAGCTTGGCCGTCACGCTTCTCGTCGCCATTGGACTGACGGGTTGCGAAGCAACGAGTAACAGTATGGATACTGGCGCGCGGATGGTTGCTGATGCGAATCCCGGCAATGAGGATTTCAATCCATATGGGCTCTATGTTCAGGATGGTATACTCTTTATGGGAGGAACGACAAGTGAGTCGGGCGGCGAAGTTTTTGCCTATGATGGCACAGGCGTATCGTTGCGAGCAGACATTGATCCTGGTGCTGGGCATTCCGTTCCTAAGGACTTTTTTACCTTTCAGGGAGACCTTTTCTTTACCGCAATTCGCGAGCCCTTCGGCCGTGAATTGTTTAGGGTGCGCGACGGAGTAGCACGCCGTGTAACAGACCTAAATGAAGGTCCAGATAGCGCGCGGATGGATGACTTTGTTGTGTGGAATGATGCCGTGTATTTTCGCGCCGACGATGGCAAAAGTGGCATCGAGTTGTGGCGTTTCGACGGCGAAGACGCAAACCTCATCGCTGATCTTAACCAAGGGCCTGGTAGTTCAACGCCCGGGAACTTAGTCGTGTACAATGGTGCGCTGTACTTCACAGCACGTCATCAGGAAGTAGGCACCGAACTTTGGCGGTTTGATGGTGCTGTTGTGGAGGGTGTCACTGATATCAATCCGGGTCCTTCGAGTTCGCTCCCGCAGGAATTGGCTGCTACATCGCATGGATTGTATTTCCAAGCCTTTGAAAATACCCACGGTGTGGAACTTTGGCGGTTTGATGGGACAGAGGCCACGTTAGCATTAGACATCAACCCAGGCCCAGAAGCTAGTAATCCACGCGGGTTGTATGTATACAATGATGCTGTCTATTTCGCAGCTGAACAACCTGAAACGGGACGCGAACTATGGGTGGCTGATGCTGATGGGGTACGCTTGGTTGCAGAACTGCGGCCGGGAGCCGATAGCGCAAATCCTAGCTACCTCGCCTCAGCTAATGGAACCCTCTACTTTGCCGCCAATGACGGTGTGCATGGCGCAGAATTGTGGAAGCTTGATGGAGGTTCACCAAGCATGGTCGCTGACATCTATGAAGGACCAGCCAACGGTGAACCGTACCAATTTATAGGATATAACGACCGCGTATACATGATTGCAAGAACAGCAGAAATGGGGCGGGAAGTGTTTGTGTATGATGGCACATCCGTACGCGTTTTACACGATGTGCGCCCGGGTGAAAGCAGCAGTAACCCGGATGAGATTACGCCCATTGGCGACGAAATCTGTTTTGTAGCTGTCGATCCACCAACAGGGCGCGAACTGTGGTGCTCGTCAGGCATGCCTGCAACCAAGTAGACAGACTACTCGGCTTTGCAAAATCGAAGGCTCGTGTAGTATACTGCTCACATGATGAATACCATACAAAACGAGGCCAGTCAGGCACCTATGACCACCTACAAAGACGCAGGCGTCGACATCGAAGCAGGCGAGGAGATGGTGCGCCGGATTAAGGCGCAAGTTCGCGACACTTTTACACCGGGCGTGCTAGCCGATATTGGCGCATTTGGAGCGTTTTTTGAGCTAGATCTCGGGGCATACGAGCGGCCGGTACTGGTGTCCTCTGTGGATGGCGTGGGTACCAAGCTTAAAGTTGCCTTTCGGATGCAGCGGCACAACACAGTTGGACAGGACCTCGTCAACCACTGCGTCAACGATATAGCCGTGTGTGGTGCAGAGCCGCTGTATTTCCTCGACTATTTTTCTACGGGAAAGCTCGTCCCTGACGATGCGGCCCAAGTAATCAGCGGATTTGCAACGGCGTGCAAAGAAAACGGTTGTGCGCTGATTGGGGGAGAGACGGCCGAGATGCCCGATATCTATTCACAGGGCGAGTACGATCTAGCTGGGACGATTGTCGGTGTCGTCGAAAAGGCAAAGGTACTCGATGGGACCCGAGTACAGGAAGGTGATGTACTAATTGGCTTGCCGTCAACCGGGTTGCATACCAACGGCTACTCCCTTGCGCGCAAGGTGCTCTTCAGTGCTTACGAGGTACACGACACGCCTGATGAGTTGGGTGGCACGTCGATAGGCGAGGCTCTTCTAGCAATTCACCGCTCCTACTTGGAAGCGATCCAACGTCTTTTGAAAGATGATCTTGCCCATGCTTTTGTACATGTCACAGGTGGTGGCATCCCCGGAAATACCGTGCGTGTTATGCCGGAAGGACTGACGTTTGAGGTCGACTACGACGCATGGCAGCGTCCGGCCATCTTCAGCCTGATCCAAGCCAAGGGCAATGTCCCTGAGGAGGACATGCGTCGCACGTTCAACCTAGGCATCGGCCTGATTGCCGTGGTGAGCAGTGCAGATCTTGACACTGTGTTGGAGACTTGGCTAGCAATGGGTGAGCAGCCGGTGGTGATCGGTCGTGTCGTGCCGGAAACAAGCTAATCGTTAAGCTCGGAAACTAAATCTACGGCCTGCATCGTTGAAGGTGTAGCCTACGTACGAAAGGCTCTGCTTTGCGTTCTTTTCACCAACCGAGGAATTCGTATGCTATCGGTCCTTCTCATATTAGTACTGAGCTACCTTGCCGGGTCGATTCCCGGAAGTGTATGGGTCGGTAAGCTGATGCACGGGATCGATGTGCGGGAGCATGGCAGTGGAAATGCTGGTGCGACCAACACCTTCCGTGTGCTTGGCTGGAAAGCAGGCGTCCTCGCAACCATCGTGGATGTCGGAAAAGGATTGCTGGCTGCCGGTGTCATTGCAAACCTCCGAATCGATGAACTCCCACCTGGTCTTGGCTTTTGGGAAGCTGAGACTGTTGTGCGGTTGCTTGCAGGCTTAGCGGCCATCATCGGCCACATGTACCCGATCTACATTGGTTTCAAAGGCGGTAAAGGTGTGAACACGGCTGCTGGCGTGCTCTTCGCGTTGTCGCCGCTCTCGATGGTTATTGCCCTCAGCGTCTTCGCGCTGGTGCTTTTCTCCACGCGGTACGTTTCGTTGGCTTCATTGCTGGCAACCGCAGCGTTTCCCTCTTCTATTGCGATTCGCAAATACATGTTCGGCATCAGCACCTTGGACGCGAGCTTGTTCGTCCTCAGTTTGCTGATGGCCGTCAGCATCTTCTACGCCCATCGTGCAAATATCAAGCGGCTGCTCTCAGGGACCGAGAGCCGCATCCGTACGTTCCGGCCAGCCCGCGGCATGAAAGGCCGTGGCGAGCTCTAAGCCCGGACACGCACACTACCGCTGGCCTTTCGATCAACCTTTTCGGTATACGTGGAACACCAGATTGCCATGATTGGCGCCGGGAGCTGGGGCACGGCCCTCGCGATGAGCCTCGTGCGTGGCGGCCACACCGTGCGCCTATGGGCGCGTCGCCCTGAAGCCGCTGCTCGCAT
>CAYYHN010000002.1:17989-19281 GCA_964471245.1 uncultured Rhodothermaceae bacterium
GCCATAACCCGACCTACTTACCCAATGCCATCCTGCCCGAGGGCATCGACGTGACATCCGACTTGCTCGCGGCCGTTGAGGGCGCAACCATGTGGGTCTTCGCCACGCCGTCGCAGGCTGTACGGGGCGTGGCCGAACAACTGGTCGACTATGCCACGCCTGACCACTACGTTGTCTCTGTCGCAAAGGGCATCGAGAACGGCACGCTGCTAACGACTACGCAAGTCCTCGCCGACGTGTTGAAGCCCGTCCCCAAGTCGCATCTCGGCGTGCTATATGGGCCAAGCCATGCCGAAGAGGTTGCGCAAGGTGCACCAACAGCCATTGTAGCGGCTGCGTATGCGAAGGAGACCGCCTTGGCGATCCAGCACGCCTTCATGGCCCCCGGCTTGCGCGTCTACGTAAATGACGACGTGCTGGGTGTTGAGATTGGCGGATCGGTCAAAAACGTGCTTGCCATCGCAGCGGGGATGGTCGAAGGTGTGGGTTTCGGCGATAATGCCAAGGCGGCGCTGCTGACGCGCGGCATCGCGGAAATCCGACGGCTTGGGCTGGCGATGGGGGCGAACCCTGCGACGTTTGCAGGCCTTGCGGGGCTAGGTGACCTAATGGTGACGTGTTTCAGCAAGCTGAGTCGTAACCGGCACCTTGGCGAGCAAATGGGGAAAGGGCGCACGTTAGCCGAGGTCGAAGCCGAGATGACGATGGTGGCCGAGGGGGTGCGAACCACGGTGTCGGTTCACGCGTTGGCCCAGCAATTTGGCATCGAGATGCCCATTACCGAAGCCGTTTATTCCATTCTCTTCGAGGGAAAAAAACCGCGCGAAGCCGTACAGGACCTGATGGCGCGCTCCGCCAAAGCGGAAGACTGGCTTCCCGACATGTTGCAGTCATAGCGTGATGCGCGCGTACCCTGCCTACTTTGCATTTCGTTGTAGATTCGACTTTTCCGACCATGACTTTACAGGAACTCACGCGCCTTGTGGCACTTGGTGAGGGCTTGCATCTCGAGTTCAAGCGCAAAGTGCCGCGTGCACCACGCATTGCGAAAGAAGTGGTTGCTTTTGCCAACACACACGGCGGCCGCCTGCTGCTCGGCGTCGATGATGACGGCAGCATCGTTGGCGTAAAAGACGCTGTGGAAACCAGCTTTGCCTTGACTGAAGCGTTGGCTATGCACTGCTTTCCCCCTGTGCCGTATAAAACCGAAGTCGTACCGATTAGTCGGAAGCGCGATGTGCTGTTGGTCAGTGTCCCGGAAAGCGCAGAGAAGCCTCACTATGTCGTCGAGC
>CAYYHN010000003.1:0-3156 GCA_964471245.1 uncultured Rhodothermaceae bacterium
GTACAGGTTTCATATCAGCGTTCGCTGACAGCCAACCAAAACACACGCATGCTGCAAGTGACGGGCAATGAAGCGATCATAAGTCCGGGCTTTCAGTACAGCTTCGTTCTCCAACCCGACAACGCGAACACGTTTACACACGACAATATTATCACGTATGTGAAGTGGTCGCATGTGCTAAATGTCCAATCATTCTACGATGTGCAGGTCAGCCGCCTGTTCACACGCCTGCGATCGGACTCCAACGGCCGCCCCTGGCGTCCAGCGTCGGTGGACACCGAATTGAATCCCGAGAGCATCGTCACCTACCCCGGTTCGATCTTCGTCGATCCCTCCACGGGGCTGCCGAGCGACCCCAATGGCCTCTTTGTTCTACCAGGGCCGGGCCTAATCAACAACGGAGGCTTAGCCACGCGCTGGCATGACCATTTTGCCGAGGAAGTCACGATTCGAGGCACGTATACCCGCTTCTCCAAAGACAAAAACAACCGCATCACGGCTGGCTTGGAGATGAAATTCAACGACTATCAGTGGATTGACATCGTGCGGCCTTGGGTCGGAGCACCAATTGGCGGCTCGGAAGGATCCCAGACGAATCGTTTGGGCGAAAGCTCGGATATCTGGCGTGTGAAACCACGTCGCGGAGCCATGTTCGGCACACAACAAGTCCGGTACCGCGGACTGATCGCGAACGCGGGTATCCGACTTGAATATTGGCAGCCTGGTCAATACGTCGACGACTTGGTAGACAACCCCGAGGCACCGATTCTAGATACGGTGCGGGACGCTTATAAGAATGACACCTTCAGTCTCTTTGGAAATCGTACGAAAGTCCGCCTTTTGCCCAAAGTGCGGGTGTCCTTCCCGATTCAGGAGAACCGCGTCATGTTCTTCAACTACGGGCATTCGACAAAGCTACCGCACCCCACATTCGTCTACACTGGCCTCGACCCATTCTTTCAAGACCGCTCTTTCTTCGCTGATCTCGGTAACCCAAACCTTAATCCTGAGGTCGACATTTCGTACGAACTCGGCTTGCGGAATCAGTTCTCCCAGAATGACGTGTTCAATATCACGGCCTTCTGGCGTGATAAGTTCGACTTCATCACGGTACAGAGCGTAACCATACGCGATGCTACAGGTCGCGAGGTGAACCGTGCCTTCCGTGTTAATGGTGACTTTGCGCGCGTCCGCGGGCTTGAAGCAAGCTACCTAAAGCGTATCGGCGACTGGTTCCAAGGGCAGGTTTCAGGCTCATTCTCACGCGCCACCGGCCTCAGTTCAACAAACAACGACGCACTGCAAGACTTCCTCGCTGATGGCGACATCGATAACACGTTTGAAACACCGCTTGCTTGGGATCGCCCGATCGACTTGAAAAGCAGCGTTACGTTTACGTATGATCGTGCAAACCCTTTACTCGGCGTTCCGGGCTTGAATCGATTCCGTCTATTCCTCTCGACCACGTACCGTAGTGGACAGCGCTATACGCCAGTCGTCTTCCGTGGCAACGAAGTCAACCCCATCACAGGTGTATCTGATTGGCGACCAATCTATGAGCAAGTCCAAGACCCAGCCGAACGATTCTCAGAGATTGGATCATCATGGTGGTGGTTTGACCTGAGTTTGCAGCGTACCGTTACAGTTGCCAATACAGACTTGCGTTTCACTATGGAAGTGACCAACCTCTTCGACCAAAAGAATAGCGTGATCATTAACCCAGTGACGGGTGAAGCATACCCAGATGTTGACCCAGCAACGACAGATTTTGCTTCGCTTCGAGGTAACTCTGATTACGATGTCTCTACAGGCACACGCGATCCTCGCTACGAGGATCCAAATACAAGCGGGTCTCCCCCTTTTAACCCTGCACGCTTTTTGCCCCAACGGCATATCATCTTTGGCTTGGCTTTTCGCTTCTAAATGCAACGGTTACGCGACATGATTACGACCCCGTACGCCGCGACCACACATGTGCGACCTGCGCAACATCAGCTTTTCCTGATGCTATGCCTGTTGCTCATCGCAATAATCGTGAAACCAGCACATGGCCAAATCCTACCCACATTTGGTGGTGATCGTGCGGGTACATCGGGCTTTCAGTTTCTCAAGATACCCGTAGATGCTCGCTCTGCCGCTCTTGGCCAGACAGTAGTTGCCAATGCATTTGACGTCAGTGCGCTTTTTTGGAATCCTGCGCTAGCTGCCCAACGTGGCGGCTTCCAAGTAGGATTGAGTCACACTAGCTACTTCGCTGATGTCAATTTGGATTATGCAGCAGCGATGTATGAATTACCGGGGACGCAACTGACGATCGGGGCAAGCATGCAAGTGCTGGGCACGGACGAGATGCAGGTAACTACCGAATTGCAACCGTTTGGCACAGGTGAAACCTTCCGTTTTTCAAGTATGGCTGCAGGCCTGACCATTGCGCAGCGCCTTACCGACCTATTCAGTTATGGCGTTACCGCTAAGCTCGTTCGCGAAAGTACTGCAGGGATTACAACAAATACCGGCTTACTAGACTTGGGTATTTTCTACCGAGTTGGGGCTACAGGCATCCAGATGGCTGTAGCCGTTCGCAACTTTGGTTTGGACGGACAACCAGAAGGTGAATTGAGCCGCATTGTTGTTGCTGACAATAGCACGGTAATTGAAGATGACTTCGAGGCAATCACCCCCCCAACAACATTCTTGTTAGGCTTTACCTACACACCATTTCAAAATGACCCGAACAATGACTTGATGCTCTCGGCGCAACTCAACAATCCAAATGATAACGCTGAGAATTGGAATCTTGGGATTGAATACACTTGGAATCAGTTACTCATCCTTCGAACGGGTTATCGCTTTGGCATCGCCGAATACACGGCACCAAGTTTTGGTTTAGGTCTTCAAGTGCCTTATCTCGGTCCGACCTTGCGTTTTGATTACGGCTTTACGCATCGCAATGTCCTCGGAAACCTGCACCGCTTTGGCCTTAACGTACATATATGATCCGCTATCGATTGATATCTTTGCCGGTTCTCCTAGTCCTTGCATTGTTCATGTCTGGGTGTGGCGATCTCTTGGGCAGCAAATCCGACTCTACCACTGACGAAATTTTCGAAGCGGGAAGAATTGAGCCAGGCTTGATTAACGAAGCCGAATATGTAC
>CAYYHN010000003.1:3172-19086 GCA_964471245.1 uncultured Rhodothermaceae bacterium
ACTCTTTCCCTTCTTCTCACTTGGAGGTGATGGATCGGCGCTGCAAAACCCACAAGATGTGTACGTCGGCTATGATGAGTTCATTTACGTTGTAGACGAACGTGGTCTGCACGTGCTCGACCGTGCAGGTCGACCAGCCAACTTCATAGGCATTCAAGGTGGAGGAACTTCTGTCATTCAAGATCGCAGCCTTGACCTTTACGTCACTGCTCGGCGTGATACATTATTAAATGGTCGGACATGGAATCTTGCTGTTGTGTACAAATACACTGGTATTACAACAGGCTCTCCCACCATCAGTAACATAATATGGCATCCCTTTGACGAAGAATCCCGAAGATTCAACCTACCAGACCCGATTGATACGGACGAGGAAGTCGCATTCACAAGTGTAGGCATACTCTTTAACAGCGATGTTGACTTTGCAAACAGCATCTATGTAGCCCGTCAGGGTCCTGTAAACGACCGAGCTTCTGTAATTCGGCCTCACAATACTGTACTTGAATTTAATGGAGACGGCCTCAACACGAATGCACTTGTTGCGCTCAGCTCAACCCAGGCTAGCTTACTTAGCTCTGTTAACCCGACAGATGTGTTAACCTTTATTCATCCACCTCAGCGTAGCACGTTTAGCGATGACAAGAGCTTTCTTCTAGCACAAGCAGCTAACGAAGGTGAAGGCCGCTTGCGCTTTGGCGTTTTGTCTATTCGTGCTGTAGAAACCCCTGACGGAATTGTGTATCAACCGGATACACAGAAGATTTTACTTTCAGGTGTGAGCGAACGTGGGGACGGCTTTTTGTACGATGAGTTTAAGTTCAATCGTCCCGCTGGTCTTGCGTTTGCAGCAGATGCCAGCCAATACATCTTCGCTATCGATTCGGGGAGTGACAGCCTTTTTGTGTTCACGTCTAGCGGTATCGAAGGCGTTGCGCCACCTCCTGGCTCAAACAGCACGAAACCTGTAGTGGTCTCCTTTGGGGGTCGGGGCGATGGTGCCCTTCAATTTAACAACCCACAGGGCGTTTCATACTCCGATCGGATAGTCTACGTTGCTGATGCCGGAAATAACCGGATTTCGCGCTTCCGCTTGAATACCGATTTCGAATAAGCGCCCATCGGTTGAATTCGATTATGCGTCTTTCCTCTTTTCTGTCGTCTCTTTTAGGCGGCTTGTTGCTTCTTGTTTCCTCCTTTTCGGTCCGAGCTCAATCAATCGATGCGTATGGGACGGATGAGACGTTTGACTTCGCGAGTTGGAACATCGAATGGTTTGGGAGTAGTAGCAACGGGCCAAACAATGACGCACAGCAGTACGCCAATGTCTTAAATATCATTCAAAGCCTAGATATTGACCTTTGGGCCTTACAAGAAATCGCTGACGCAAACGATTTCAACCGATTACTTCGTGATCTCGGAACGGGCTACCATGGCACCCTAGCTACAAACAGCACAACCCAACGCATCGGTTTCATTTGGAAAACTAATGTGGTTCGATTAAATGGTGCAGCTGAACATATCCTCGAAAATTTCCGTACTCCTTTCGCCTCGCGCCCTCCCCTTCAGATAGAAGCTAGCGTGACCATCGGTAATCAAACCGAGGTGTTCACCTTTATTACGGTTCAAATGAAGGCGTTTAGCGATGTCAGTTCCTATGAACGCCGTGTGGAAGCTGCGCAGCGCCTCAAGAACCACATCGACTTCGGCGACCTTGAGTCTGAAAAAGTGATTGTGCTGGGCGACTTCAACGACCGGCTCACACGCTCGATCACCACGGGACGCATTAGTCCATACACCCCGTTTCTAGAAGACACTGACGATTACTTTTTCCCTTCGCTCATCGTAGAGCAAAACAACGATCCCACCTTCATCGGTGGTACGCGTTCTACCATCGATCACATCCTCATCTCCGATGAAGTCTTGCCCTTTTATTTTGAGAATTCGGCGGACGCTCTCGACGAATTAACGGCTGCGATTCCGGGGTTCTCGAATAATACATCTGATCACCTCCCCATTGCCGCACGGCTATTTATTCCTGAAACGAATACGAACATCGAACCTGACAGCCGCCTAACTGCAGCGGCCGAGCTTACAAGTTATCCAAACCCATTCTCACAGTCCTTGGCACTCCACGTCTATCTCCCACATTCTGACGTAGCCACAATATCGGTGTACGACATTATGGGGCGGCTCGTTTTTTCAACTGAGCAAGGTCTGCTCTCACCCGGTCAACACACCTTGCCACTTGCACTCGACAAGCTGGCTTCAGGATTTTACGTTGTACGCTTTGAGACACCGCATGTAGTGTTACACACAACTGCCGTACGCCAATAAAAAACCCGTTGCCAAACGGCAACGGGCTGGGGTGAAACGTATTCGACCCGTGGGTCAGTTGCGTGTGGTTTTTTGGTCGAACTCAAACCAAACTAGCATCCCTTCGACTGAGCGCCCCATGGGGCAACCGGCACGGCGATAATCATCGGCGGCATTGCGACAGAATTCGGAGATGATCCGTCGCATATGCGGCGAGCCGTACTTCCGCATGTTTGGGCTCGACTCTGACTTCTGCTGTTTGTGCATGTCCTCCTGCGCTTTGGTAGAGTTGGGGATCTGTGTTCTGTATATCGGCCCCTCTTTAATCATCTAAAGCGCACGGGACACTCATTTTTTCAGCCCAAGCCAATCCATGACGGCGTCGTGGTTGTTCAGATCAATATTATGCTTACCAGCAGGGAAACCGTCTATGATTACAGCCTTCACTTCCCGATCTGGTTCATTCTCCAACAGGACTGCGTCCGTTGACGCTTCATAGAACACTTCGAGGAACTGGTCTTCATAGCCAAACCCGAGTGCAATGGTATAATCGACAGCCGCGAGGTCCTGCGATTCTATAGCAAACGTGTACGGCATAGCTGTCCATGTGCCTTGTTCTCGATAGAACATCAAGACGGCGCCATCATCGACGACAGAGCGCGTAATTCCGGGGAGTTCATACTGTACGGAAGCAACATTTCCATTGATGACGGCATCATCCATCGTAAAGATGAAGGTGGTTGAAAATACATTTGCATTCCCCGGAGGTCCAACTGGACCGGGTTCGCCTGTCTCTTCTATGATGCAACCACTCAGGCCTAATACGAAAACGAATAGTGTCAGGTGTGATAGCGTGCGTTTCATAGGATTTCTCCTAATTGGATGAATGGGTTAGGTTAAGTCCTGCTTAGGGTTGGGGTGCTGCAGGTTCCCCACGCCTTCCATTGCATGGTTACATCACACGTGTTCAAACAATACGCCGGAAGCATCAGACGGCCCTAAAAAGGCTGTTTGATGCTTCCGGCAAAGCTTTTCGCTCAAAGAAACGTCCTCTTTAATGGTCACTCATAGTCTGCATCTTTGTAAATTCGCACATAGCGGTTGCCCGCGGTATCTACCATCCCGCGATACATTCCGTCTGTATTGAATGGCATGGCAATGTTTCCTGCAGCATCCATAGCGATCACACCTCCCGTTCCACCCAACTCAGGTAACTTTTCCATGATTACGTGATACGCAGCTTCATTTAGTGAAGCACCTCCATACGCCATCATGGCAGCGATATCATGCGCGACGGCGCCACGAATGAAAAACTCACCATGCCCTGTTGCAGAGACGGCAGCGGTCGCGTTGTCGGCATAAGTACCCGCCCCGATGATTGGTGCATCCCCAACACGACCAAAGCGTTTGTTCGCCATCCCACCTGTTGAGGTACCAGCTGCAAGATTTCCAGCTCGGTCCAGCGCAACAGCCCCAACCGTTCCATACTTTTGCTCGATCGGCTCGGAATACATCGGATGTAAAGACATATCCTCAGAATCTCCCGCATCGGACGTTTCAGATTGCATCCGCTCCAATTGGTCTTGCCGACGCTCGGTGATAAAGTAATCATTTGCGACCATCACCACATTCTGGGCCTCGCCAAAGACCTCGGCTCCCTCCCCCGCCATCATGACATGCGGAGAGTCTTCCATTACGATCCGAGCAAGCGTAATCGGGTTGCGCACACGTTTGACACCAGCAATGGCACCTGCGTTTCGCGTTTCCCCATCCATAATCGATGCATCGAGTTCTGCTGTCCCTTCGCTGGTTAAGACAGCACCTTTGCCAGCATTAAACTCTTCTGCGTCCTCCATCATTACAATGGCGGCAGTAATCGCATCTAGGCTAGTACCCCCTGCTTCTAAGACACGATACCCGGCATCAAGCGCCGCATTAAGTTGTGCTTCGAAGGCAGCGTCACGCTCAGGTGTAGAACGATCACGGGCAAGCGCCCCAGCCCCACCATGTATGGCGATAGCAATGGGTTGATTTGTAGTTACTTCTTGGGAATTGGCAGGCTCACAACCTAAACTCAATGTAAGTATGAGTCCAAGCCCAAGAAGACCTAGGGTAGTAATTCGTAGCATAATCTTCTCCCATTAGAATCCGCAGAGTACACACTGTATGCTGGAGGCCAGCAATACTAAAGGCAGGTGTAAGTATCCTTGACACACTGGTATTTATGAGTGCAAAGTACTACTGAACGGTACAAGCCGCAACGCAACATACGTTTTACGACACCTTAGAAGATCCTGTGGAACGCGATCAGAGATTACTCGTTGCCAATGTCTTTGACCTAACTCCTGGAACCACATGGTAACTAAATACCTAGCACGTCGTGCAATGCTCGATAATGCTGCGCAATCATTTACGATTGATTGGCAGGATGGCCATGTTTCCATCTATCCGCTTGACGGCTTACGGCGTGCGTGTCCTTGTGCAGGCTGCCAAGGTGGACATGAAAATATGGGAGGGCTACCAGAGCCAGAGCTCTTCCTGGTCCCAGCTCTTATGCAATGGAATGATGTTAGAATTGAGCAGGTTGGGCACTACGCGCTTCGGTTCACATGGGATGACGGGCATAATGCAGGAATCTACACGTGGCGACGTCTACGCGATATGTGTCCGAAGGAACGCGGTTATACCGGCTGATCCGGATGTCCACTATGCTTGCGCAAAGATAACCGTCGGGGAGCACGGTCTGGGGCAATCAGTTTATTTGGTTTAGGGGAGAGCAATTCGATAAGCAATCCAAACAACTCACCTTTTCCAAAGGGTTTGCTTAGATATGCATCGAAACCCTCTGCAATAAATTTCTCGCGATCACCCGGCAGCGCATAAGCGGTCATTGCTACAAATGGGATAGCTCCTTTTTCACCTTGCGCTTTAAACTCACGCATTAACGAAACACCATCCTGCTGAGCGACACCTAAATTTATATCCATGAGAACGATATCGTACGCATGCGTAGCCCAGACGTCGTGAGCTTCGTCAGCGTTTCTTGCGATATCGAACACAAACTGCTCTTTTAGTAGATGATGAATAAAAGAAGCTGTTGTTGCATTGTCTTCCACTACCAAGATACGGTCTGGTGCAGGTAATGGAGCCGTAAGATCAAATGTTTGAGCTGATTTTGGTATTCGACGTTGCTCCAAAATGCCCGGCAGCGTAATTGTAAACGTGGTACCACCTGGCTGACGGCTCTCTACTTCGATCGTCCCATCAAGCAAATCAATAAAGTGCTTGACGAGCGTAAGACCTAGCCCACTCCCTTCGTAGGCGGCATTGATACCTTCTTGCTCACGCATGAACTGATCGAAGAGATGCGGTAAAAACGCCTCGCTAATACCAATCCCCGTATCACGCACCTGCAAGACAACCACATCGTTAACAATCCGCAGCCTGACATGAACAGACCCTTCTTCAGTAAACTTGATGGCATTATTCAACAAGTTCTGCAATATGCAATTCAGGGCGCCGCGATCCAGTACAACATCCACACGATCATCTGGGCAATCCCACGCTAGCTCTAGCCCTTTTTTGAACGCACGTCGCTGAAAGAGATCAAGGATCATTTCCAGCTCTTCAATGAGGTCAAAAGGGCTCGGATTAAGTTCAACGTGCCCAGCCTGCAAACGGGAGAGTTCTAGGACAGCTGTTAAGGTATCGAGGAGCCTTCGGCCCGAATGATCAATAGCTGCTACAAATTCTTGGAGGTGCGGAGCAACTTCCATCGCGAGAATTTGGGTAAACCCAAGAATGCCCGTTAAGGGCGTACGGATTTCGTGGCTCATATTCGCAAGGAATACGGACTTCACACGACTCATCTCCTCAGCGCGATCACGCTCACGCTTCATCTCAAGTTCAGCCTGTTTGCGCTCATTCACTTCACGAACGAGGGCTTTATTCAACTGCGATAATTCGGATGTACGCTCCTCTACTCTGCGCTCTAATGCGAGTTGTGCTTCTCGAAGCGCATCCCGTGCATCTTTAATTTCAGTAATATCGCGAAATACAATTAGCTTACCTGCATCATCTGACTCACGCGTCCTCAGATGTGAGACATGTACATCGAACGTACGTTCGCCATGCTCCCATTCAATGCGGTGTTCACCATGGAGGTGACCTGTGAGTTCGGGGAAAGATGCGAATGCGTCGCGTACCGGTTTACCATGCATCTGGCGAGGGGAACACTTCAGTAACGCAGAAGCCGCCACATTAATGTCAACGACTAACCCGCCAGTGTTGACCGTGATAACTCCATCTTGCATGCTATCAAGGGTAAGATCACGAGGAATCGGCCTGTTCGCCAGCAACCGATTCTTATCAAAACCAAACCAAAATGCTAAAGCCGTCACACCTAACAAATAGGGTGTACAGTCTTGCACTCCAAACAATTGAAAATTGACTTGATAAGCTACGGACCCCATGAAGGGCAACAAGATCCCAAGGAACAGTAAGTGAGCATATTTTCGATTCCGATGGGCAACACGCCAGAGCATGCTCAGGAACATTGAAGCCCCTAACAAAGCAACCGTATAGCCATATACGAGGTGGATGTGGTACAAAACACCGCGAGAGGCCTCAACATGTATTACTTGGCCAATCTCGGTATAAGAAAGATCCTGCCAATAGCCTTGGTGCCAAGCGTTCGTCCAGAGAAGAAGGGAAAGTAAAACGGGTATACTGGTGACGATCACTCGGAAGAAGCCAGATAACCAATTGACGACTCCCGTATAGGTGCTGGCAAAGATTAACCAGCCAAGGGGCAAAATAAGCGTACCCTGTAAGCGTATGAGTTCACTCCAGACAAATCCATCGTGCCACAGGTAAGGAAGTAGCGCCCCCACCACCCATAGACTTGCCCCAAAAAGAAGCGCAGCCGCAGCGGTAGCCCCCTTGATTTCTGGGTGCAAGAACGTGCGAAAGATAGTCGCTAGCAATACGACTAAGACCGCTACGAGGATCAAAACATGTGGCGCAAAGAAGGAGGCCATGCGTCAAGCGTCCGAGACTACTCTTTGTCTTTTTTATACCGAAATTGGCAACCACGTACTAAAGAAGAACATGCCTTCCATTACACGCGTGACAAAGACTCAAAGACTGTGCATTCATTTAAAGCAATGCACACGGTTGTACGACATGAATAAACCTAGTGTTAACCGTCTTTTGTTCGTCGTATCCGTTTCATAAGCAAAGAAGTTACTGCAACAGTAACCTACGTTGCCTCTAAGACGCTTAACGAATTAAGGCACCAACACTCTGATTCAAATCTGCACAAGTTATCGGATGCTTGTAAAGACGCTTAAACGACACCCTTATAAATCTTGTGGCCTCTTAGGAAAAGATCTGTTAAAGGAGTTGCCCAAGGACAACTGTAAAAACCATAAGACCAACCATGATTGCGCCTGCAATCGTTAAATCCCGTCGCTGCTTCTTGTTCATGTGTCTCCTCCATCTAGGTAGTTTAATTTCATGAACTAAGGTGCCTGATGAGCAAACCAAGTTCACGCATGCTTCACAAGATGTGATATCCTCAATCAAAACACTTTTATGAAACTTGCAAGGACTCTGATTCGATTTCCAGTGTTGCTTCCCTTTTTTGTTCGAGAGACGATAGAAATCACAAAAAAAGCCTCGCACTTCTTCAGTACGAGGCTTTAAATCTGGGGATGAAAGACTCTAGATCCTGATGTTGTTTGGGCGTTGGGAGACAAGTTTTTTCTCCAAGCGTCCAGCTTGACTCTTGCGATCTTCTCGCATTGCTTGGACACGCTCGACTGCATTTGCACGATCATACAGCGCTTTTAGGCGCATTAGGACTCTTGCAGCCATCGTAGCGGCATTGGAGAACTCTTCTTGTGATACCTCGCGATCTTGTAAGCCTACTTCCAGATAGCGCATTAGATCATCAGCCCACCGCTGGAGGGCCTCAATCTCCGCAGTTAGGCGGCTGCGTTCATCAAGTTGTGATTGGCGGTTCATGGCACGGGCGTTTTTCCCAGAAGTATTGGGGGTGAACGTAATACTTACAGGTTAAGTATCGGTATCAAAAGTCGTTCCTTAAAGGCGCACTCTTATTTAATCAGCGCTAAGTCTGCGATACAACAATCAAAATGGACTATGTAATTGCGCTTGCAGCATCGAGAGTCTCAAACAGATACTCACTTTCGACACAAACCATGCGCAAGTTTTCCCAATGATAGAGTTGAAATTGTTGCTGTATGAACTAATCTAGAGCCTTGACTTCACTCACGAGGTTAGTGAGTGAATCTTTTGCATCGCCAAAAAGCATCCGGTTGTTATCGTTATAGAACAGTTCATTACTGATCCCCGAGTACCCAGGGCGCATCGATCGCTTAAGCACGACGGTTGCACGTGACCGATCTACATTAAGGATTGGCATCCCATAAATCGGGCTAGCTTTGTCGTGGCGAGCTGCTGGATTAACGACATCATTAGCCCCAATGATAAGGGTTACGTCTGTATTGTCGAAGTCACCATTAATGTCGTCCATTTCATAAAGTTGGTCATACGGCACATTGGCCTCAGCAAGCAGGACGTTCATATGCCCTGGCATCCTCCCTGCGACCGGATGAATAGCATAGCGCACATTCACCCCTTTTCCATTGAGTAGATCGGCCAGTTCCCGTACTTGATGTTGCGCCTGTGCCACTGCCATCCCGTAGCCAGGTACGATCACTACTTGCTCCGCATAACTCAGCATGATAGCTGTGTCTTCTGGTGAAGTTTGCGAGATGGACTTACCAGCCAAACGAGCCGCTGCGTCTTCCCCATCGATAGATGTATCGGCATCGCCCCCGAAGCCGCCGAGCAACACGTTGAGCAACGAACGATTCATTGCTTCGCACATGATCATTGTAAGAATCAGTCCCGAAGCTCCAACCAAGGCTCCACTCACGATAAGCGCGGTGTTGTCGAGCACAAAACCTGTAGCTGCAGCGGCAAGGCCAGAGTATGAGTTCAGCAGAGCAACAACCACCGGCATATCGGCCCCACCGATCGGAATGACAAGCAAGATACCCAGCAGAAAAGCAATGATCGTGAGCGCGGCTGCCATCTGAATCACGATATCTCCAGAGCTCACTTCCATCAACATGTAGACTATCGACCCGATGGCACCTATGGCTAAGAGCAGCGAAAGCAGACGCATGCCAGTGAATGAGATCGGGTTGCCAGAAATGCGGCCCGAAAGCTTGGCAAAGGCAACGAAGCTTCCGGTGAACGTAACCGTCCCGATCAGTATGCTCAACGCGATTGTCAATGCAATCCCCGCATCTAGCACACCCGCGGCTCCAACATCTGTTGGTGTGAAGTAGCGCGCAATCTCTGCACCAGCCACCAAAGCTGAAGCCAATCCTCCAAACCCGTTGAATGCAGCAACCAACTCAGGCATACCTGTCATTTGCACGCGCCGAGCCAGTAGCACACCAATCCCCGCACCAACGACCAAGCCGCCTATCATTTCGAGTGGTGTCAGGATTTGCTGAATGAACAACGTTGCGACTACTGCTACCAGCATACCTAAGGAAGCCAGTTGATTGCCCCCGCGGGCCGTTGCAGGTGATAATAAGCGCTTTAGCCCCAAAATGAAGAGGACTGCAGCAATGAGGTAGGTAAGGTCAATCAGGTTCGTCTTCATAATCGTCAATCCTGGATCATTTCAGCAGAATTAGCACAGGTGAGAGCCAGCGATAGCAGTGGCTCTACGGCGCTATTTCTTCTTCTTGAACATTTGCAGCATCCGGTCGGTGACCAGAAAACCACCGACAACGTTGACTGTAGCCACGACCAACGCGAAGACACCAAGCCATTTGGCCCAAACTCCGCCTACCATACCCGCGACGACCAAGGCTCCAACGATGGTAATACCACTGATGGCGTTCGACCCCGACATGAGCGGAGTGTGTAATGTTTGTGGCACTTTGCTAATCACTTCAAACCCAATGAAGGACGCGAGGACAAATATGATTAGATTCTCCAGCATAACGGTATTCCGGCTGTCTGTGATATTTCCTACCCCAATGATGCGTGCAACAGTTAGGCCGATGCAAGCAACCCTTTGATGCGCTCATTAAGGACGGCACCCTCATGGGCAATGCATGCCCCCTTGAAGACATCATCCTCAAAGTCGGGTGTAAATCCTTCGGGCTTAGCAAAGTCCTCCAAGATGGACATGATCGTGCGCGCGTACATCTGGCTTGCGTGTACCGGCATTGAAGCCGGAATATTTAGCGGCCCCATTATGGTTACACCGTGCTTGACGATGTCTTTACCCGGCTCCGTATATGCGCAGTTTCCACCATTAGGTGCAGCCAGATCGACGATAACCGATCCCGGCTTCATAGCCTGTACCGCGTCTTCCGTGATGAGAAGCGGTGCTGGCCGACCGGGAATAAGCGCTGTAGTGATAATGAGATCGGACTTGGCGATGGCCGGGACCAGCAGCTTTGTCTGCTGCTTGGCTTTTTCAGCTGAAAGTGCCTTAGCGTACCCGCCCTTATCCTCCATATCTGCCATCTCGATGGTTAACTCTACAAACGACGCACCTAGGCTTTGTACCTGCTCCTTGACCGCGTCACGAATGTCGTACGCCGAGACCCGCGCACCCAACCTTCGCGCCGTTGCGATCGCTTGCAACCCTGCAACGCCAACACCAAGAATCAGTGCATTAGCTGGCCGTATGGTACCCGCAGCCGTCGTAAGCAAGGGGAAAAACTTGGGCAAGACGTTTGCCGCCATTAGCACAGCCTTGTACCCGGCAACGGTGCTCATAGCCGACAAGGCATCCATCTTTTGAGCACGTGAGATACGTGGCACCATTTCCATGCTCACTACCGTAACCCCTTGCTCAGCTAACTGTGCACAAAGCGCCGGGCGGTCCAGTGGCTGCATGAAGCTGATGAGTACGTGCCCGTTACGGAATTCGGCGAGTTCTTCATCCATCGGTGGCTGGACTTTCACCACCACTTCGGCCTGCATTACCTCGCTTCTGCTGACGATTTGTGCACCAGCTTTTTTATAGGATGCGTCTGCGTGGAATGAAGAGGATCCCGCTCCGGCTTCAACGATAATCGAAAGACCTTTTTTCACGAGACGCGCAACGACATCGGGAACGAGTGCCACACGTGTTTCCCCGGGAGTCCGCTCGGTTGGAACACCTATTCGTAGGGCCATTGTTGCTGGAGTTGATGGATTAAAACGTACGAAAGTTGCCGTTCGCCTCCTACATGCCCTCCCTCAACTTTTAGGCAACGCTTAGACTATATAGTGCATCACACAGCACGGATGCAACGCTCAAACTCACTTTACCTCGTGATGCTTCATTGCAACAGCTAAATGACATGCACAGTGAAGCAATGGTGGGCTAACCCAAGTTTATCTATGGTCTGAACGTGAGTAGCAAGGATCAAACAAGGAGGCAACGCAGCAAAGTGAAGGCATTTTCCCAGCCGTCTTCGGTGAGACCGGTGCTTCGTCTCGTTCTTTCTGCGTCTCCTCAAGCTTGGACGCGTAAGTCCAAACTTGAGTTTGGAAATAGCAGAAATCGAATGGATTGATAGATACGAAGACTAGGATGAGGCGCGACTTGCTAGCTGGCACCCAATGGCCGACAACCAAGGGCAGCGGCTCTATGCACAAGTGCTGAAGTATTGCATCAACCATTTCGTCCGCCGCTATATATCAACATCTTCTTCTGTAGGAAACCAATAGGGATGCGTTTCGTTGCAGCCGCTCAAGTGCCAATAAAGGAACGATTCGTCAAGACATATCTCTACTTTCAACCATGCATAGTAGACCTAACCTCCTGTTTGCACGATGTCTTCAAGGCATTTGGCGTACCCTACTTTGGCCCCATGAGCAGTAGGACAGCTTGTCTTTGAGGTTGACAACACCTCTTCGCTCCTCGTCATCCTGCACGCACACGCCTGCTGCTTCATGTCCTTACTTCTCCTCACGATCAGCTTCTTGATCGTCTGCCTTGCCTCTCACACCATAGGCAAGTGGTTTTCTCGCATTAAACTTCCATACATTACTGGCTACTTATTTGCAGGTGGCCTTGCTGGTGCATTTGGGCTCGATTTAATCTCCCTCGAACAAGCTGAACAGCTCCGTTTTATCGATGAGATCTCCCTCGGCGTTATCGCATTCATCGCAGGGAGCGAGCTGTACCTGAAAGATCTGCGCAGCCGCCTGCGCACAATTGCATGGACGACGGGCGGAATCTTGGTCGGTGCGATGATCTGTCTCGGTGTGGCGCTGTATCTGCTCACCTCCCAATTGCCCTTCGCCGCCGATCTCAGTACCAGCGGCCGCGTAGCTGTTGCGTTGCTAGGCAGCACAGTCCTTTTGGCGCTCTCCCCACCTTCGACGATTGCCGTGATTCGTGAAGTACAGGCACGCGGCCCGTTCACCTCGACGGCCCTAAGCGTGACCGTGTTGATGGACGTGACGATCATCGTTCTCTTCGCGATAACGGCGTCGCTAGCCGGAACGCTCTTGCTAGGCGAGTCCTTTAATATCGGCTTCATGGCCGTGCTTGCCCTCGACCTTTTCCTTGCCGTCACGCTTGGCTACGTGGCTGGGCAATTGCTGCGCTTTGTACTTGGCTTGCCAATTCCTCGGCTGATTCAAGCACTGATCGTCATCCTCCTAGGTTTCCTGATCTTTGAGCTCGCCAGCTTCGTTAAGGCCGATTCGTTGACGCGATTTGGCTTCGAGATCTACATCGAGCCTCTTTTAATTGCACTGGTCGCAGGGTTCTTTGTGACCAACTTTACCAACTTCCGCGACCTTTTCGATGACATCCTCCATGACATTGGGCCAGCTGTCTATGTCGCGTTCTTCACACTGACGGGGATTGGGCTGAAGCTGGACATCTTGATCGCAACCTTACCAATTGCGTTTACATTGTTTTTTGTGCGGATGGCAGGCATCTTCATCGGGTCGTATGTAGGCACAACGGTTGCTGGTGCACCCAAAGAACATCGCCCCCTTTCTTGGATGGCCTACATCACACAAGCAGGCATCGCACTCGGTCTTGCTCGTGAGATTTCGGTTCAATTTCCTGACTTAGGTGCCTCGTTCGCCACGCTCATCATCGCGGTCGTTGTTCTAAATGAAGTGTTTGGTCCCCTCTTCCTTAAAGCCGCTCTTAAGCGTACAGGCGAAGCCAAAACGGAAACTCCTGTTGCTCCACAACAATCACGCGATGCCGTAATCTTTGGAATCTCAGCAGCTTCGGTTGCACTTGCACGCCAGCTCCAAGAATACAGTTGGAACATCCGCCTAGCCGACACCAACCTATCAACCCTCGAACGCTTCGAGTCGGACGACCTCTCGCTACACCTCATCAACAACCTAGACACCGATGTGCTTCTGCTGCTTTCGGAGGCTACAGACGCCCTTGTGGTACTTCTTGATGACGACGAGGCCAACTTACTTGTTTGCACCTTAGGCCGTTCCACGTACCAAGTACCACGCCTCATCGTACGCCCGAACGACTTGAAAAGTGTAACCTCGTTCAAAGAACTTGGTGCAATGGTCGTCGATGCAAGCTCAGCGTGGATCAACTTGCTCGACCAAGCTGTGCGTTCGCCTCAAACTGCAGCACTCATGTTGCATCAGGATGAGAACCGAGAAGTGGTGCAAATCACCATCAGCAACCCAGCTTACGACGGGCGATACATTCGTGAACTACGGCTGCCATCCGATGTCCTGTTGTTATCAATTTTGCGGGGCACTACGCCTATCGTCCCGCATGGTAATAGCGTCCTTAGACTGCGTGATGAACTAACCGTCCTTGGCAGCCCCGATAGCATTGATGAAGTAACCTTAACGCTTGGGTATTAGTAGCCGATATCGCGAACGTATAATGGCTATTTTAGATTTAAATTTTCGTACTGGTTAACTAAAACAGTTTCTTCACAATTTTTCTTGTTTAAACGTGGAAACCTTTCTTTTCCTTCCACGTGGGATGTCGCGTCAATACTAACACACTTTGACTGCAATACATGCGGCCAAAAAGCCTTATACACTTACGCCCCTGTCTCACCGTTGCGTGTGACCTGATTGCTTGGCGCGCTGCTTTTTTGGCTCTTCCGGAACGCATGTAAGCAGCTTATTTGCTGCAAGCTTTTCCCTATGCTACCTAACTTCTTTATGTAGCAAAAAACACCTTCGTATCATCCGATACATGGTGCTTCCCCCTCGAAAAAACACGTTCACTCATTCCTGAGTGTTTGCTATATACACCTCGTACTTGTTGCGACAAGTATGCTTCAAACATGGATCTCTACGTACTCGTATTGAACCATATCAATGTTAACTCACCCTTGTTAACAGTAGAAAACCACGCAACGAATCCTTCTTCACTCACCACAACCTCCACAAACCACCATGAGCATCACAATGAAGACGCCCAAGCAGATTAACCTCATGTTGCTAGCAGCACTGTTCCTTCTAGCATCGCCAGTTTATAGTCAAACCTCCACGAGCCCCTCGGCTCCTGCAATGGATGCCCCAATCACCATGCAGGAAGTTGAATCAGCACAGCAAGCTTGGGGTGAAGGCATTGTTGCTATTGGAAATGCGTTCACCAATGGAGAAGACTATCGTGCTGTTGCCGCTGATCATGTCCGCAAGTTCTACGCGTATGGCAGTTCTACCATCCTGTTCAAGCCCACGCTTGCTGCTGAAGACCAGTTCCGCGGCGACTTCGACGAGGCCCTGAGCTACTTCGTTGGTACAGAAGGCACCGAAGACAACGGTTTCGCTATTGCGCCCTACACCAATGTCCGTTGGGAAAACGAAGGGACCATCATTGACAGCGATGGCGACATGGCGATGGCAATGGGTAACTACTTCTTCACAGGCACTGATGGCAACGTGACGAAGGTCGAGTACACCTTTGGGTACATGAAAGACGACAATGGAGACATGAAGATTGTGCTCCACCACAGCTCTCTGCCCTTCTCGGCAAACTAGGCGTTGATGTACCCTGGCCTTCACTCATGTGATCGCCAAGTTAAAACGGAGGTGTAGATGTATGTGCTCATGCATTTACACCTCCGTTCTATGTATTAACCGCTTTTGTTTTTGCGCCATATAGTTGCTACTTTATCAACTTATTGCTACAGCTATATTTACCCTCCATAAAGCGAAATACAACGAACTTAATACACGCAAAAACTATGCAATTCTTACACATTAATTAAATCTATAATACGACCTTATTTCGTGGAACTAATGACTGTTCACATCTTTTCATGCGGCGTATTCCAATATGCTTTTTAACAAGCATGTTCGCGCAGATAGTTGAGTTGAGCAGATTAGGTAAATCCAACTACTTCTCACCTAGCAAGTACTTACCATTCTGCCTAGTCACTCTTACTCCCACCAGCATCAACCCAGACTCAATTATTTTGATTGGGTCGCAGGCTAGTAGAAAAATATGAAGAAGCTATTCCTCATCCCCCTTATCGCATTTGTCTCGTTTGGTTTGGTTGCTTGTAGCGACTCAAACTCCAATGTGGACG
>CAYYHN010000004.1:0-19013 GCA_964471245.1 uncultured Rhodothermaceae bacterium
CGTAGGCTTCGAGCCACGCCACCGAACAAGAAACCACGCGCACATTACTTTCTTCAATTGCGTGGCGAAGGGCTTGGCGGAATTCGAGTTCGGTTGCAAAGTTATAGACATGCAACTCAGCCGAAGCCGGTAGGTAGTCGATTAGGGCGCTGACCGTTGCAAGGCCATGCGCAGCGTGTGCTGGGTTCGTTCCTTCGATGTTTCGGTCTTCTCGGAAGGAGTGCTTCGTGTACGTGCGTTCGCCAAGCAATCGGTTCAGGCCTGCTTCGTCAAACCCAAACTCAAAAATGGCGACCCCAACTTCGGCAGCATCCTGCAAGTGGAGCGGGGACGTTTTAGGATGAATTACCCCTGCTACGACTGGAGACGTCGCCGTAGTTAACTGCGGGGCTGGTAGATTTAGCGTACGTATAAAGTTGAGTTGGCTGACCTGAGCGAGTTGCTGGAACGGCAAGCTAAGTTGCACCCAAGGGCCATCCTCGATGCTGATCTGTGTGCCCGTGTTCTGTAGCGCTTGCCGATCGAGCGGTGAAAGCTGAGGCGCATTCAGCTGGGCGATGACCGTAATCGGTAAGGTATCCGTCTGGAATCGCTGAGCATCGTCCCATGCCTGACGAAGGTCCCAACTAATCTTGTCCGTATTCGACATCGTAAACCGAACGGGTGCCGACTGTGCCAGCACTTGCGTACCAAGTACCGCAGCGACGCGGCTTACGTAGGTTGCACCCGGCGATGGTGGGAGTGCTCCGAGCGGGTACGCGAGCGCTTGGGCACCCTCCACGACTTGGCGAAACAGCGGTGTCACGTCCGGAATCAAATCATCTGGTGCATCCAGTGTGGTCGGCCACATTTGTACGATGTATTGGATGCCTTGCAGGGTGTCTGCGCCGCTGGTTTCCCACAGAAAGGTTGGGGTTGGAGCGAGGATTTCTTGCTCAGAAATGGGCGCAAGTAGGCGGATTGACACCTCAAGCGTATCCGCATTCGATGGTGGCGTGTTTTCTGCAAGGGCCGGGCGTTCCGTAGCAGGCGCTTCGATGAAGACCGTAGCAAACGTTGTGAGCGTGCCGCTTGTCACTCGAATGGCTGCCGCACCTTCAGTAGAGCCTGAAATGAAGGCCCCCTCGCTGTCAATATCTCCCATCGATGCAGGTGTGACTTGCCAACGAGGAGCTGCAATGGCAACAGGGTTGTCCTCGGCATCATAGGCTTCAACGAAGAATTGGAACGACGTGTTGGGAGCAAGGGTGACTTCGTCTGGCCGAATTTCTAAGCGTGTCGGGAGCGACGTGCCTATCGTGGTCTGTAGTGCAACGGGTTCTGCTTCCAGCGTTGGCGGCGCTACGTTGGCACGCGCAGCCCTGAGATCTGCGGCAGGGCTAGCATCGGCTGTCATCTCGAACACGAACAATTCGCTGGGTTCGGAGATGATCCCCGATGCCGTTTCAATGCGCGTGCGCACTTGCCAAGCATATTGCTTATTGGCCTCTAGTGCCTCTGCCGAAGGCGGATAAATGAGTGTCGTGCTGGTGAGGTCGCTTACTTCGTAAACGGGGATGTTCGAGGTTACTTCTAGTGCATCCGTCTGCCCCGGCCGCACTTCATAGACCGCCAAGTCAAACCGCTGCCCCGTCGCAGACCATTCGAAAACGGGATTGGGATTCGAAATTACGTCGGGCTCTGTGCCAAAGGGACTGCCGGGTTGAATCAAGTCGAGTTCAAACGTCGGGTCCACGGTTTCCAGCATGGACATATCCGACGCTACATCTTGCGGCGCGAGCGGATCAGTGATGTCTACGACGGTAATGTCGAATTCGTACATGTCGGAAGGGAAGCGCCCGATTTCGGAGGCGAGGTCGATGAAGTCATCAGCTTCGTCGATGTTATATGTCGTAAAGTCTTGGTTGGTTAGGGTACGAAGTTCGTTGGGGTTGAGTTGGATATCAACGTTGGCGGTGACAATGCGCCCAAAGCGTGAGGAAGACACGTCTAAATTCACCCGTAGCAAGCGGAAGGTGTTGTCGTTGGTGAGCATGATTGTCACCACCACCGGCGCATTTTCGGGCATGATCGGGTCAAAGTCGCTCAGCCGTAATGTTTCGACGGGCACTGTTTGCACCGAGACCAGCACATCACTTTCTTGAGCGAGCACGTGCACGGGAAGACAGATCGAGAGCAGCCAGCCGAACAGTAGGCAGGCCACCCTTGACACATGTGGGATCCTGTGCGCTGGAGATCGGAAAGAGAGCGGTGTTTTCATGAAAGGTGGCTGGTTATAGCAAGAATCGAAATGAGTAAAGATATGGTCGTATTGGGCGCGACGTTGGCATCAAGACCCAAGGGCCAACAGCCAAGAACCAACGGCCGCGGCGCTCAGCAACGAGGCGCTCGAATGCTATCAACCATTTTGAGCGCCGCTATAACAGCTATCGGGCGAAAACATACGAAGAAATTAGGCAGGCGTGCATGTCATGGAATCAAAAGGAAGGCGTCAGACGATAAAGGGATCCGAGAATGCGCTCCGTTCCATTTAGATGATGATAGATCATGTCCTCGCGCTTAGAACTTTTGCTTCAATATTATGCGGAAGACCCCCACGATGCGTTTACCCGGTTTGCATTGGCAACGGAATACATCAAGAAGGGTGAGCTAGGAAAAGGGTTGGAATGGTTCGTAGGGCTCACTAAGGATCAGCCCGATTATGTAGGCACATACTATCATTTAGGCAAGCTCTATGAGCAACTCGAACGGACAGATGAAGCCATTTTGACGTACGAACAAGGTATTCGCGTGGCACAAGCAGCAAACGACCTGCACGCCCGCGCCGAGCTGCAAAGCGCATTGCTTGAAGCCCAAGGTCTCGGCTTCGACGACTAACACGATCAGACACCATTCTTGGTCTTCTCAAAAGCATCGGGGCCAAGGTCCTCCTTCCGCTTAAACATGGACGGCACGACCAGCTATATTTAGTGGATAGACATTTGATGTCTTCTAGACCTTAGGTCAACCTCATAATCTACTGCAGCAATTGTAGCGGGTATGCATAAAAACGTAGTGGGTATGCACAAAAAAGTTGGAAAGATCGTTTCAAAAACGCCGCTACTCATAGGCCTGCTAAGCCTTGTGTTGGTGGGATTCGCATGGGGGCAGGATGGAGGCACGTATCGTGTGAAAGCAGGCGATACGTTATTTCGGATTGCGATGCAATACGATCTGACAGTAGACGCGCTCAAGCAACTCAACGGACTGCGTTCCAATCGGATAGCCGTAGGGCAAGTCCTTAAAGTAAAGCCTGAAGCCGCCGCTGTGGATTCGACGATCACCTACACGGTGCGCCAAGGCGATACCATGTACCGCATCGCAACGGAGCATGGGGTGACGGTCGAGCAGATGTTGGCGTGGAATGAGTTGGGCAATGATCTAGTCTCTGTGGGTCAGTCGCTGTCGATTCGCATTCCTTTGCAAAATGAGCAGGCTCTTGACGAAGGCGCATCACCTGAAACTGATCAGGAAGCGTTTGGCTTGCATGTTGTTGCCGCTGGCGAGACGTTGTACGGTATTTCACATCGCTATGACCTGCCGGTCGATTCGCTGCTCGCACTCAACCAAGGTCTTGCCGATCCGATTCAGGTAGGCGACTCGCTGCGCTTGCCACAGGCCTTTGCGTTTCAAAATTATACCGTGCGTCGGGGCGATACGCTTGCCAAGATTGGCCGATCCTATGGTGTTGGCGTGCAGGCCATCATGCGTGCCAACGAATTACGATCCGACCGCATCGCAATTGGGCAGCAGTTACGCATCCCAGCGGCAGGTTTGCCCGTAGACCTCGGCACACCAGACTATCGGGTCATCGAATCTGGCGATGCGCTGTTGTATCCGGCCTCGTTTGCAGGGCGCTTGACGGCAAGTGGTGCAGTATTCGATCCCGATGCATTGACGGTGAGCCATAAAACCCAGCCCTTTGGGACGGTTTTGCTGCTACGGAACCCCGAAACGCAACAGACAGTGTTTGTGCAAGTGAACGACCGGGGGCCAGCGAGCAGCAAGTATTTGTTGGACATCGCGCCAGCAGTCGCCGAAGCATTGGGTATTTCTACGGACTATGCCGAAGGCATCGAAATACTAGAGGCCGAACAATGAGCACGGCTCCCCCCCCAGTTGCTCCTCCTATTGAGCCTGCATCAACAAGTAATAAGGAAACCATTACGTATTGGACGGCCAGCCGGTCCCGTCGGTACAGCTTTCTGATTGCGTTGCCCCTCTTCGTCTTGTACGAAGCCATGATTTTGATGGCTAACGAAGGCGCAGTACAGCAAATCCGCGTCGGGGCCGACGTGTGGTTGAAATCCATTTTGCACTACTTAGGGGGGACAGGCTTCCTAGCTGTAGGCATTGTGGTGCTTTTGATCGGGGCGTTCATTTTTTGGCGTGATCGCCATGATGCGCTGCCCATCCGGTCGAAATATTTTGGCTGGATGGTGTTGGAAAGCACAGTTTATGCGGTTGGTGTCGCTTTCCTCGTCGCGTACACGGTTGGTGCCTTGTTTGCCATCGCACCAACGGTGCAGACTGGGATGGCGGTCCAAGACACAGGAGGATTGGCATCGCAAGGGACATTCATGATGATTGCCCTCTCGATAGGCGCCGGTTTGTATGAAGAGTTGGTATTCCGCGTGATGCTCGTGGGCGGAATGGCGTGGGGCATGGGCCGCCTTCTCCATTGGAAGCAACCCGCCATCTACACGGTGGCGGCTGTGGTTGGGGCCCTGCTGTTCAGCGCGGTGCACTACACAGGTTCCTTGGGCGATCCCTTTACCATGTCCTCGTTCATGTTTCGCTTTTTGTTTGGGCTAGTCCTCAATGTCATCTTTTTACTGCGCGGATTCGGTATCGCTGCGTGGACCCATGCGATCTACGACATCTTCGTGGTAACAGACCTCTTGTAAGAAAAAGGACCGTTATCATGCTACCGAAAGCGCTTAATCACGTAAGGGGGTGACGCGCTTTTTCTTCTCTCTGATGGAGGAAGTCAGAAAAAAATTTCTGCGGGGCAATTTTAATTAAGGTTGATCTGAACTAACCGATAAACACGTGGAGTCCCATTTGTTGATGCGCTAGTTCAGGTATCACCATGAAGCATGCACCTCGTCCTCATAAAATGGACGACGTAGTTTCTGCCAGTCCCACAGCAGCCTTTGAAACGGTAGTGGCAATCTTGCCTACCTATAAGCAGGCTGCACACGTCGTACCGTTTCTCGCCGACCCAGATCGTGGGGTTCGCGAGCGTGCAGCGCATATCATCGAGGCGCATGGTGGAACCGAAGCAGCCATTCGCATTGCAGAGTACATCACCAGCAAAGACATCACTATCCGAAATTTGGCAGGTGATGTTCTAACGCGCTTAGGTGAGTCTGCATACACAGCGTTAATTCCTTGGATCGACCATCCCGATCATGATGCGCGAAAATTTGCGATCGATCTGCTTGCTCTAATGGGAGCGCAACCTTGCGCTGATCTTATTGGGGCGCGTTTGGAAGATCAAGATGCCAATGTTCGTTTGGCAGCGATTGATGCGCTTGCAGCATTGAATGCTCGGCACTGGGCAGAATCTATTCGCGAACTCTACGACCGTGAAGCATATGCACAACCAAATGTGATCGCGGCATTAGGTGTATTTCAGCACCCTGAAGATGTAGCATTTCTGGAATCAGCTTTGCTCCACAATAATCCTGTGGTACAGCTAGCCGCAGTTGAAGCACTTGCTCCTTGGAATATACCAGCAGTATATGAAGCACTACTTCGAAAAATCGAAGTAGTGAGTGAAATGGCAAGACCGGTACTTGCTGCAAGCATAATTCAGCAAGCAACGTCAGAACAAGCGGCCTTGTGGCCCCCTCAAGTGCGAACAACGCTTGTTGCCATGCTTAATGACCTTGATCCAGAATACCAGCGGATCGCTGTCGCCGGATTAGGCAAGCTCCAAGACGATGACGTGGTGCACCAACTCGTCAGTGCCATAGGTCGGAGTGATGCGCTTGATCATGAAATTTACAACGTCATCCGTGAATGCACGGGGGTCCTTTCGGTCGTGCTCGAACACATTGAGTCGTGCGATATCGAGCCACAAGTAGGGGCAGAGTTCGTGTTGGCTTTGCTTGGACAAGTTTATGCGTTCACTGCCGAGGCAGACGAGGAGGCGCTCGTTATTTCCTTCTTTGAAAAGCATTACTACGACCTCAACCTTGAAACACGGATGGCTGCTGTGACTGTGGCTGAACAGCTAGATGATGAGCTGCGAGCTTGCTTAATAAAGCTAGCCAAAAACGATGTCGAGTTGGCTGATCATCTTGAAATAGACTTTTAACGCTCGCCGGAAGCACAATTATATGCTGCGCAGTAGTGCAGGTACATTCACATGAGCTTACTAACTCAGATAAGGATTCCTTCTAACGGCAAAGCAACCATGTCTGATGTGTTGTTTGGTCGGCTTAGAGCGTTCATCTATGACAAAACAGGTATATACTTCAAAGATAACAAGAAGTATCTCTTGGAAAGTCGTGTTGGACGTCGGGTAGAAGAGCTTGGTCTGAAGGGGTATGAGGCGTATTTGCAGCATGTACAAGGAGGTGGGCTTCATCGCGAATTACCCGAACTCGTTAATGCGGTTACGATCAATGAGACTTCATTTTTTAGAAGTCCAGCACAGTTCGATCTAATTGTAGGCGAGATGATTCCTGCCATCATTAAGCAGGGAAATAAACGCCGGGTGCGCATATGGAGTGCGGCCTGTTCAACGGGTGATGAACCATATACATTCGCCATCCTCATTAAGGAAGTATTGCAGAAGCAGTACCCTCGAGTTCAATTCGAAGTATTCGGAACTGACATCAATACAGATGTCTTGCAGTCGGCCGCTAAAGGACTTTACTCAGCACGTGCGGTAAGGACCGTCCCATCAGCGTACCTAAATAGGTATTTCGTGAAAGAAGGGAACCGCTACCGACTCGACGAAAATATCCGTCGGATGGTCAACTTCAAGCATCTAAACTTGATGGATGCTCGAGGCATGTCTGCGCTTCGTGGAACCGATATCATCCTCTGTGCCAACGTGCTCATCTATTTTGATTTGGCTTCGAAGCAGCAAGTCGTTTCTGGGTTTTACGATACACTTGCTTTGGGTGGGTACTTAATGGTAGGGTTCTCAGAGACTTTATATGGCGTGACGCAAGCCCTGGCGCCCGTTAGGTTTGGCAAAACCATTGCGTATAAAAAGGGAGGGCATCATGGATAAAACAGTACTGGTCGTCGATGACTCTGCTGCTTTGCGCAAGTTTGTCATGTTTGCATTGCGTAGCCAAGGTTATGCCGTTCTAACTGCACAAGACGGTATGGAAGCACTAGAAAAGATGACGGAGCAACAGGTAGATCTAGTAATTACGGATCTAAATATGCCCCGTATGGACGGCTTTGGGTTGGTTCAGGCGATAAGAACCGATGGGTCTTACGCCTCGACCCCCATCATCATCTTGTCCTCACTCTCCAGGCAGGATGAAATTCAACACGGGCTTCAATTAGGAGCGAATACGTTCTTGAACAAGCCATTCGACCAAAAACGCTTACAGTACGAAGTAGCAAAATTCATTCACTGAGGTACGTCATGAAATTCCTGGTTGTTGACGACTCGCGAACCATGCGTCGCATTATGAAAAGCGCCTTAACCGAAATCGGCTACCCCGAATCGGTTGAAGCAGCTGATGGTGTTGAAGCCTTGAACAGGCTCAACAGCGAGTCCTTCGACTTTGTCATTACCGACTGGAATATGCCCAATATGAATGGGCTGGAACTGACCAAAACGATCCGTAGCCATCCAGCATTCGGCGAACTACCCATACTTATGGTGACCACACGCGGCATGAAAGACGACGTGTTTGCTGCTATGAAGGCTCGGGTAAACAACTATGTCGTTAAGCCATTTACCCCCGATCTGCTGCGCGACAAGATCAACATGATTCTCAAAATCAACTAAGCTTGGGTGCTTCATGAATCCGCTGCAACTCAAAGATGTCGTCTCGCAGCTGAACGAGGTAATGACGTTGTTCCAGACGGGACAACGCATCATGCCGTTCCTCAACGAGGCCTCCGGTTTCCTGCAGGAGATCTCACCCTTGCTGGAAGAGATTGACATATCCATTCAGGAGAGTAATCATAAAATCCCGCGTGCAGCATCCCGTATCCATGATGTCTCGGAAGCCACTGAGATGGCGACCAATGAGATTCTCGACCTCGCTGATGAGGTTATGGATCAGATGGATGCGTCGACGCGAAAAAGCAATGCTTTCGTAGCAAGTGTACGAGCCTTGTCGCAGAGTGATGAGGAACTGCTTGTAGCGCTTCACGAGCACTTTGGTGGAAAGCCATCGGATGCGTTACTCGCTCGCATTGAAGTGCTGCACACGCGAAAGAAGGAAGCGTACGCTCAGATTCTTGCGGATATCGAAAGCGAAAACAAAATGCAGGACGATATCCGCAACAAGATGGGCAAGATCATGATGGCCTTGCAAGTGCAGGACATTACGTCCCAGCAACTTGCGGCAGTCAAACACCTGATCGACTCGGTCCGTACGCGGATGGAACGTTTGTCTGGTCGGATTCAGGTAGCAAATGAAGAAGCGGTACGCAAAGCGCGTGAAGTCCCGCGGCATGGTGTCGTCTTCGATGTGAATGCTGAGTTTGACCGCTCTGGAGCGCGCCAAGCAGCGGCCGAAGATATTGTCAATGCTTTCAATACAAGTAAAGATATCGAGGCGCTTGAGCGCAAGGTAAAAGAGGAGCAAGATCGTATAGATCACGCGATTGCTACCACCTACGATGCGGGTACGCCAGCGGCTAGTAGCTCCACAGAGTCTGCCTCTTCAGATGATATCAACGCCCTCTTTGGAGGCGATGGTGCAGCATCTCACGACTCGGCTTCGGCAGACGACATCGATGCCCTCTTTGGAGGCGGCGGTCAGGAGTCTGCTTCGTCAGATGATATCAATGGCCTCTTCGGAGGTAGTGGTCAAGAAACCGCTTCATCAGACGATATCAATACACTATTCGGGGGTGGCGATCAAGAGACGGCCTCCGCAGATGATATTGATGGGCTGTTTGGAGGCGGTGGTCAAGAGACCGCTTCCTTGGATCATATCAATGCACTCTTCGGAGAGAGCAACGGTCAAGAGACCGCTTCGTCAGATGATATCAACGCGCTTTTTGGTAGCGGCGGTCAGGAGACGGCCTCTGCAGACGAAGTCAACGCCTTATTCAATGGCGGCGGTCAAGAAACGGCCTCTGCAGACGATATCAATGCCTTATTCGGTGGCGGCGGTCAAGAGACGGCTTCAGCGGATGACATTGAGGCACTCTTCGGAGGAAGCAACGGTCAAGAGACCGCTTCGGCCGATGATATCGATAAGCTCTTCGGAGGCTGAGAGTATAAATCAGTCCGATTCTTGCCAACAACACTAGTCCAGAACCAAGTTTTAGAAAATCATGGCACATCCCATATTTGCCGACGACATGTTGGAAATCGTCGAGAGCTTCGTGATCGAATCAAAGGAGATTTTCGAAGACCTAGATCAAGATCTGCTGTTGTTGGAAAACAGTCCTGACGACCGTGCATTGGTTGACCAGATTTTCCGTGCTGTGCACACGGTTAAAGGTACGGCTGGATTCCTGAGCCTTGAGCAGATGAGCTATCTCGCGCATTGTTTCGAAGATGTGCTCAACCAGCTTCGTCGAGGCGAACTCGTTTTTCATCCGTCGATGATGGATGTCATGTTCGAGGCGTTCGACCAGATGAAGGTCCTGCTCCAGCAGGTCATCGACCGAAACATTGTAGATATTCAGCTGGAAACCATTATAGGCCAACTGCAAGCCATCTCTGAAGGTACGTGGGCTGCTGCGGAAGTAGCAGTGCGTACACCAACGCCAGTGGCTGCAACAAATGGCTTGGTAGAGGAAGAGGAAAGTTTCAACACACAAGAGTCTGCAACCCCTCCGTTTTCGGAACATGAATTCGAAACGATAGAGGAAGCTGCTACTACAATTACGACACCGGGGGCTTCGCATGCCATCTTTGCAGATGATATGCAGGAAATCGTCGAGAGTTTTGTAGTAGAGTCACAGGAGATATTTGAGGATCTGGATCAAGACTTACTTGCGCTCGAAAATAGACCAGACGATCGCGCTATTGTCGATCAAATATTTCGTGCTGTACACACTGTAAAAGGAACGGCAGGATTCCTCAGTTTGGAAAGGATGAGCATCTTAGCCCATCGCTTCGAGGATGTACTGAACCAAATGCGTCGCGGCGATCTAGCCTTTCATCCGTCGATGATGGATGTCATGTTCGAAGCATTTGACCAGATGAAGGTGTTGCTTCAACAGGTCATCGAGCGGAATATGGTGCCCATAGATCACAGCCAGCTCTTGGGCAAATTAAAATCTATTTCTGAAGGCACCTTCGTCCAAAATCAAGATGAAAACACAGCGCCACTAAATCCATCAAGTCAGCAAGTACTCGAACCCGATGTACATACGCCGAACCATAACTTGAAGCAAACTGCAACGCTTGATCCTAGCCCACAAAAAGAAGCTCAAAATACAAAAGTAGCTCCGACGCATTCGAAAAAAGAATCCCCAGCGATTGTTGCGGATGGGGCAAAAACAGCCGCCTCTGGAAAGGCTTATGCGACGAAGGATGCTCCAAAAGTGGTTCGCAAAGGAGCAGAGGAGACAATTCGGGTCGAGGTCCGTCGATTGGACAACCTAATGGATCTGGTAGGTGAACTTGTGCTGGGACGTAACCGGCTGCTCCAGATCATCGACGACATGCGCAATGGTAATGAGGTAGCAGAACTCGTGCGCGAACTGCACGACACCTCAACGCAAGTTGATTTCATCGCAACTGAACTACAAGGCGCAGTAATGCGCACTCGAATGGTTCAGATAGGTCGCGTGTTCAACAAGTTTCCACGTATGGTGCGCGATCTCTCCAAAGAGTTTGGCAAGAAGATCAAGCTGAATATCATTGGTGAAGAGACTGAAGTCGATAAGTCACTTATAGAAGAAATAAGTGATCCCTTGGTGCACCTTATTCGGAATTCGTGTGATCATGGAGTTGAATTACCTGTTGATCGACTGGCCAAAGGGAAATCTGAGCAGGGTACCATTAACCTTTCAGCAGAGCACGAGGGAAACCATATTGTCATCACTATCGAAGATGACGGGAATGGTATAGATGTCGAGCGCATCAAGAGTAAAGCCATTGAAAAAGGATTGGTGTCCGCGAAAGACGCCGCCGAGATGAAGGATTATGAAGTCTTCAATCTCTTATTTGCGCCTGGTTTAAGCACTGCCAAGCAAGTGAGCCGTGTGTCTGGGCGAGGAGTTGGGATGGATGTAGTAAAAACCAACATCACTCGACTCAATGGTACCATTTCTGTAGACTCAGAGATGGGCAAAGGCACGACCTTTCGGCTTAAGCTGCCGCTTACACTTGCGATTATTCAAAGCTTGCTCGTTCGTGTCGAAGCTGAAACCTTTGCAATACCGCTTCATGCTGTCGTCGAAGTCGTGGGGTTGAAGCATTCGGATGTGAGCACGATCAATGGGCGAAAAGTAATCCGGATTCGCGAGCAAGTATTACCGCTTCTCGACGTAACCGAAATGCTTGACGTACGAGCACACCCAGAAGAAGGTCGTGATCCGTATGCGGTAATCTTGCACATTGCCGAGCATAAACTAGGATTGATTGTTGATGACCTTGTAGGACAGAAAGAGATTGTCATCAAATCACTTGGGAGCTATTTAAACAAGACGCCGGGCATCGCTGGCTCCACAATCATGGGGGATGGTCGCGTTATTCTCATCTTGGACGTTGCAGAAATGGTACGCATGCAAAACGCTGCCATGAATCAGATAGAAGCTCCTTAATGGTGTAGGTATACATCATCTGATTACATGACTTCTTATCGAGAGTAACTATGATTCGTGTCCTTGTTGTTGACGACTCCGCATTTATGCGCAAAGCGATTGCCATGATGTTAGAGGAGGAGCCAGAAATTACAGTGGTAGGAACGGCACGTGATGGCTTGGATGCAGTGAACCAAGTTAAGCGTCTCAAACCCGACCTTGTTACGATGGACGTTGAGATGCCGCGAATGGACGGTATAGAAGCTGTACGCCAAATTATGGCGACACAGCCTACACCGATTCTAATGATCAGTTCAATAACGAAGAAAGGCGCTCAAGCTACCATAGATGCCCTGCAAGCAGGCGCTGTCGATTTCATTTCGAAGGAGTTATCCTTTGTCTCGCTTGAGATTACAAATATTCGAGGGGAACTCATAGCTAAGGCAAAAGCAATTGCCGGGGCACGCTCTCGTTTTGCACGTCTTCGCACATTTACACATAAACACATTGCTTCAAAAAGCATTGCTTCAGCCCCAAGTGTTGGTTTTGAACGTGCTCAAGCGATAGTAATCGGTGTGTCAACAGGAGGCCCTTCTGCGTTGCGTGCGGTCGTGCCGCATTTACCTGCCAATTTCCCTTTGCCGGTTTTCATCGTCCAGCACATGCCACCACATTTCACAACTTCATTGGCTACGCGTCTCGATTCGTTGAGCTCCATTCGAGTTGTCGAAGCAAAAGGTGGGGAGGTCGCGAAAGCAGGGCATGTGTATATCGCTCCAGGAGGCAAACAACTCATCCTGCAAAAGCGGGGGGCAGATGTCATCTTAACAACGCCAGATGAACCCCATACGCTCCATCGTCCATCCGTTGATGTCATGTTTGGGTCAGCAGTAAATCAGTATGGTGGCAATTTACTTGGTGTCATCATGACGGGCATGGGAAATGATGGACTCGAAGGAGCACGACGTATAAAACAAAGTGGTGGGCGGCTGCTTGCACAAGATGAGCAAACGAGCGTTGTCTATGGCATGCCACGCGCAGTAACTAGAGCCAACTTGGTTGATACAGTGTTACCTCTCGATCATTTGGCTGGTACCATCATCAAAACAATCCAGCAACCCTCAAATCCCCGCAGAAGATTGTTACGCCGCACACGTTCTGCCGTTTAGTGCTAGCGTTTCGTGCCGATTCCCCTTGTAATCTGAATACCACTTGCAATCCCAACATCCAAAATCAATAACATGAACGAGCAAGTACACAACGAAGAAATTCGCCAGTTGGTCAGCTTTGTAATCGGTGAAGAGGAATTTGGTGTGGACATCATGATTGTCCAAGAAATCATTCGCTTTATCGAAGTTACACACGTTCCGAACAGCCCTGAGTACGTTGAGGGTGTCATTAACCTTCGAGGTAAAATTATTCCTGTGATTGATTTGCGTAAACGCTTTGGTCACGTGGGAATTGATCGCAATAGCAATACGCGAATCATTGTTGTAGAACTGAGTGATAAAGTGGTAGGTTTTCTTGTTGATCGAGTCAAAGAAGTGATTCGAATTTCATCCACGATTATCGAGAACACGCCCAATTTGGTAACCAACGTCAAAACACGCTACATAACAGGTGTAGCGAAGTTGGAAGATCGGTTGTTAATTTTGCTTGACCTCGAATCTGTACTTTCCGACAACGAAGCAGCCGAGCTATTTGCAGAAGAAGCAGTTGCAGCTTGATTAGCTGAACCAGCGGCGTAAGATTCGGGAGTAAATCTCCAAGTCAACGGTCTGCAAGCGCGGTCCTGCATCAGGCAGTACGCATAGGGACGCATCTGGAATATGCCGATAGAGGGCCATGAGGTCCTCTATCGGCTTTTCTGTATGCGCACTCAATAGCGTATGGCTTTCGATATTTCTGAGTATAGCGGGCGTTAGTTGTGCCATCGGAGCACCATCACCACCCGTCGGGCCCGTACCCGGTACAAAGAGTGGATCTGGATTGTAAATAGAAAGCCTGTCAACATAGGTCGGGTGCTCTGACGCAAGTGCAAGACCAATGCTACCTCCTTGTGCAACACCGAATAATCCTACACGTCGTAAAGCGAAATGATCGAGTACGTTTTTTAGTGTGTGGACATAAGTAGATACGGAAGGCGCAGAATCCAGCGTTGGTGACAAACCGTGTCCAGGAAAATCGATTGCTAAAATATGGAAGTGCTGTTCGAGCTTGCGGACCAGTAATTCAGTCTCTTCAGAGGTACTCGCCCCGAGGTCGTGCAAAACCACAAGCGCGGGGTTCCTGAAGTCACCGCACTCATACACGGCCACATCTCCCGCTGCCGTTTCGATGAGCACTGCCGTCAGTGGTGTAGGTGTACTGGCACACAGCTCAATGAGGACGCCTTCTGTCTGCTTAGGATGGATGAAGAAGATACGCTTTCCATCAGCACCGGGCTTGGGCTCTGGGTGCAGAAGTCTGAAGCCCGCGAGCGCCAAACGGCCGTAGGCGGCGTCAATGTCGTCGACCTCGAAGGCGAGGTGATGCAGCCCTTGCCCACGCTTTTCGAGGTACTTGGCAATCGGCGATTCGTCGTGCAGCGCTTCGAGCAGTTCCAACTTGGCGCTGTCGACAGAGACGAAATGGGTGCGCACACCTTCGCGTTCAACGGTTTCAGATTTGTAAGGCCGAACGCCAAAAAGTGCCTCGTACAGTGCAGCCGCACGGTCTGGGTCGGTTGCGGCAATACCAATATGTTCAAGTCGTACCATAGCGTTTATGCAATCGACGAGTTAGCAGGTCGGCAGCAAGATAGGTCCGCTTTTACTTGGAAGCACCGGGATTTCCTGACAGGCAAAGTAGGGGAGAGTGGATTACTTCAGCTGAAGTGGCTTCGCTACGCCTTGCCGTGCAACTCCATGAACTGGAGCATGCGTACATTGATGCCTACAGAAGTCCACAGGCAACTTATTCTGATGATTGAATCACGAACCACCCGTCGTCTACCCAGCATCGCATGTAATTGGGTTGGCGCAACCCGATCGCTCCTCATTGTTTTAGCTGTTGGTTTGGTCGGTCTTGCTCCGATTTTGGCGCAACCCACGGCTTTTGAAGTGATTGAGCGCGCCGTTGAGCAAACGCAAGGTGACAGTCAACAAGGCCGCTACACGATGACCATCGTGCGCCCGACGTGGGAGCGAAGCATGACGTTCGATTTTTGGTCGGAAGGCGACGAGAAGTCGTTCATTCGCATCGTGGAGCCTGCTAAGGAACGAGGCGTCGCGTTCCTGAAGTTGGGACGTGAAATGTGGAACTATGTCCCGCGCATCAACCGTGTCATCAAAATTCCGCCCTCAATGATGCTGCAATCATGGATGGGCTCCGACTTTACCAACGATGACTTGGTCCGCGAGTCGAGCGAAGTGGACGACTACACACACGCGTTGCTCGCCACCGAGGCCTACGAGGAACGGGAGGCCTACGTCATCGAGCTAAAACCTAAACAAGACACAGCGGTCGCGTGGGATCGCATCGTCGAATGGATTGACACGGAGCTGTACCTGCCGCTCAAAGCCGAATATTACAACGAGCGTGGCGAAAAAGTCCGTACGATGCTCTTCTCCGATATACGCACGATGGGGGGACGAACGGTGCCGCTTCGGATGGAATTGGTGGAAGAATCGCGCCCGGGTCATCGGACGATTCTTGTGCTCAATAACATGACCTACGATCGCCGGATTCCGGCCTCCATTTTCTCGCAGCAGAATCTTCGGCGACGCTAACAGGGCCTTATCCACATGTTGTCACCGACCGATGCAGAAGCAATCCTTTTTGGGTAACATGGCGAGGCTATCGAATACAGGGTAGCTACAAGGCGGAATCGAGGACATAGGATGGGCAATCTGTTCAAACTGGCATGGCGCAATGTTTGGCGCAACCGCCGTCGCAGTTTTCTGACGATGGGTGCCATCCTTTTCTCAGTCATCATCATCACCCTTACGCGTTCGCTGCAAACCGGCACCTACGATGTCCTAGAGTCGCAAGCCATACGCCTCGTCTCCGGGGATATGCAGATCCAGCATCGCGGCTTTAACGAAGAGCCCTCGCTCAATTTGCATCTGTCGGAAGATGCCTTGCCTTGGGCATCCATGCTCGAACAACCTTGGGTATATGCCTCGGCGCGTCGGATTCAAGGTGCGGGGTTGCTAAGCGCCGACAACGGCAGCGCCGGTGCGATGGTTCTAGGCATTGAGCCTGAATTGGAACGCCGCGTCACGCTGTTTGGGCAGCGCGCAACACGTGGCGAGCTGCTCATGCCCGGCGATCGCGTGGCTGCGGTTTTAGGGGATCAATTGGCCCGCAACCTTCAAGTTGTCCCCGGCGATACCGTTGCCATCCTCACGCAAGGCTACCGTGGGGCGCTCGGTGCCGAGTTGTATGCCGTGAAGGGCACGATCCAGACGGGCAGCACCGAGCTAGACCGCGCACTCATGCTCCTGACGCTCGAAGATGCACAGGAGTTGTTCAGCATGCCCGGCGGTTTCACCCAAGTCGTCCTCCGCACGACCAATTTCCGTGAGGCCGACACGAATGCACAAGCGTTGGCTTCGCAAATCGATGATGAGAACTATGCCGTGTTGGACTGGGATACGTTGATGCCCGAACTGCGCCAAATGATCGTACTGGATAATGCAAGCAACCTCATTTTTATCGGGTTTCTCGTCATTTTGCTTTGGTTTGAGATTGTCAATACCACATCCATGAGCGTCATGGAGCGCATGCGCGAACTAGGCGTGATGCAAGCTGTGGGGATGCGGCCACGTGATTTGGCAGGGCTGGTATTTATTGAGCTGACGATTAAAATAGTGCTGGGTCTCTTGGTTGGATTGGTCGTCGCAGGTGCAATGGTCTGGTATTTAAAAGACGTCGTCATTCGCCTGCCTGCCGAGGTGCTTAAGATGTACGAAAACTTCGGGATGGCGATTGATGGCATCTATTTCGGGGCGTCGACAGCTATGCTGATTGAGCCTGTCGTCGCTGTTGGCGTGGCTGCGCTGTTGGCGATCGTGTACCCCGTCGTACGTGTGCTGCGTTTGGAGCCTGCTCGTGCCATGCGTCGCCCGGTCTGAGGAGGAATGAGATGCTGCATCGAATAGCTTGGCGCAACATTTGGCGCAATCCAAGGCGGTCGGCCATGCTGATCTCTGCGATTGCGGTTGGGACGTTCTGTTTCTTGGGCGCCACAGCGTTCATGGATGGCATGGCCAAGCAAATGTTGGCGAACACCATCAACCTGCAAGGTGGGCACATCCAAGTCGCGCCAGAAGGGTTTCACACGAACCCTACTCCGGAGATGCGCTTAGCAGCAGACTCCGCCCTGATGGCGCAAATGGATGCGATGGTGGGGCTACGTTATGCACCTCTCGTCCGCGCGGCTGGGTTGGCCTCTAGTGCCGAACGCTCCATTGGCATCGTTCTCAACGGGATTGCCCCTGAGAAAATGGCCGCGTGGAATGGGATGGATGCACAGGTGGTCGAGGGCGCATGGTTTGGGCCCGTGTCGGAGGGCATCATCATGGGCAAAGCCCTCGCCGATTATCTGGACCTTCGCTTGGGCGAAAAGATGGTCGTGTTGCTCAATGATGTGAACAACGAGTTGCAATCCGGGGCCTTTCGCATCGAAGGGATCGTTGAAACGGGCAATTCGCTCTACGACAAAGCCAACGTGTTTCTGCCGATGGCAGCGTTGCAGGCTCTCACAGGCCAAGGCAGTGCGCTCACACTCGTAACCATCAACTTGGACGATCCCGATGCTTTAGAGCCCATCACACAAGAACTACGTGGCATGTGGTCGGGGCGTGGGGCTGAGGTGCTGACGTGGCGGGAGCGTATTCCCTTCTTGGTGATCACCATGCAAATGTATGATTATTCGGTTGCTGTGCTCGTCATCATCTTGTTTACGGCGGTCGCTTTTACCATCATCAACTCGTTTCTGATGGTGATCCTCGAACGCATCCATGAACTTGGCATCATGATGGCAAACGGCGTCCGGCCTGCCCAAGTGCGGCGCATGTTGTTTTTAGAGGCCTTTTTTGTAGCCTTGTTGGGGTTGGCCGCCGGAAGCGTGCTGGCAACACCGATGCTGTGGTTCTGGAGCATCAATGGGCTGGACCTCTCGCAGTTTAGCGAAGGGCTCAATGTGATTGGCGTCCAAGCCGTCATCTATCCCTATCTTGATCCCTTTCATATTGTGCTCGGCATCAGTCTGATTTTTACCATCGTATTGCTATCTGTTTCGTGGCCTGCCTTCCGAGCCAGCCGTTATCAAGTTGTTGAGGCCATTAACCATGTCTGATCAAGCAAGCACGCCGACCGCACGCAAGTCCAAACGCATCGTCGGCGTAACGCATCTGACCAAGGTGTACGAAGGCCGCGACCAAGCGCCGGTACGTGCGCTCGATAACGTCGCCTTCTTTGTGGATGAGGGCGATTTCGTAGCCATCGCCGGGCCTTCCGGTTCGGGCAAGACGACGCTACTCAACATGATCGGAGGCTTGGATGCACCCACCAGCGGCCGTGTGCAAGTGGCTGGGCAAGATTTGGCCGACTTAAACCGCGACCAACTCGCCCGTTTCCGTGCCGACAACATTGGATTCATTTTCCAAGCCTATAACTTGATCCCGGTCTTGACGGCTGAGGAAAATGCCGAGTTCACGTTGCTCTTGCAAGGTGTGCCTGCCTCGGAGCGACGCGAGCGGGTGCGGAAGCTGTTCGAGGAAATGGGAATCAGCACCGATATGATGCGCCGCAAACCGCGCGATCTCAGCGGCGGTCAGCAACAACGCGTAGCGATTGCACGGGCGCTCGTCGCCGCGCCGCGCCTCATCCTCGCTGATGAGCCGACCGCCAACCTCGATTCGGAAACGGGAGCACGCTTGCTGGCGATGATGAAAGCGATGAACGAACGCACAGGCGTGACCTTCATCTTCTCGACCCATGACCCGATGGTGATGGAGCAAGCGCGGCGGTTGGTTCGCGAGCGGCGGTTTGGTCGCAAGCCTCTTTGCCTT
>CAYYHN010000005.1:0-18691 GCA_964471245.1 uncultured Rhodothermaceae bacterium
TGCCTCCTCGACCCTCTCGCACCGCATCTCGCTCTCGCATCTACAAGGTCGCTATTCTAGAGTACTTGCTCAACTTCGCGAAGAGCTACTCGATCTGTGCGCATTCGTCGAGTTGGAGCTTGATTTTGCTGAAGAAGACGTCGATTTCGCGGATCGTGGGCGACTTGAGCAGTTACTCAAAACATCGGAGCACCTGCTCGCCTCATTGCTGGGCTCTTATGAGATCGGCGAGCGCATCCGAGATGGCGTGCGTGTGGTGATTGGCGGACGACCCAATGCAGGGAAGTCAACGCTACTGAATGCACTGCTGGGTCGTGATCGCGCCATCGTCAGTCCAACGCCGGGTACGACGCGCGACGAAATTGAAGCCGAAGCCGAGATTGAGGGGCTACGTTTCCGCTTTGTGGACACCGCAGGCCTTCGGGCGACCTCTGACGCCATCGAAGCCGAAGGCGTGCGTCGTGCCCGTAGCTCGATTGCTGCCTCCGACGTGCTGCTTTACGTCTATGACCTTACTCATGGCCTCGACGCTGACGAACGCGCGTTCCTCGCCACGCTCGACAAGGCCCAGCCGCTCTTGCTCATCGGTAACAAAGCGGATCTGGTCGAGGAAACCCACGCGCCCGAAGCCTACGCCGGAACCTTCCTTGCCCTCTCGGCCAAAGTCGGAACCAACGACGCTACCATCATCCAACCCCTCGTCTGTCGCCTCGTCGATACCGTTGCCGCTGGCCTAGCCTCAACGGATGCCTCGCACGTTGTCACCAACCAGCGGCATCGTCAGCATCTGCGTACTGCTCTCGACGCCATTCGCGCTGCCCAACAAGCCCTCGCCTTCGACGCCTCGGGTGATACGCTTGCCCTTGACCTTCGCGTGGCGCTCCACGAACTCGGAGCCATCACGGGCGAGATCACCAATGAAGATGTCCTCGGACAAATCTTCTCGCGCTTCTGCATTGGGAAATAAAGGGGCTCGCTACGCTCGCACGTCGAAGAGACGAGGTATGGATGCGATGAGGAAAGGGGGGAAGCTGGAGCGCACGCGTTCGATAGCTGCTCATCGCCTCATTGATTCTTCGTTTCTTGTAAATCGCTCTAATTGGAACGAAAAGGCCTGTTTTTGATACAAGCCCAGCCACAATCAACACACCCAATCCAATGTCCAACTATTTCGAATACGATGTCATTGTGGTCGGTGGTGGCCATGCGGGCGCTGAGGCCGCAGCCGCGACAGCGCGTATGGGTGCGCGGACGCTGCTCGTTACGATGAGCCTAGAGGCCATCGGGCGTATGTCGTGCAACCCGGCTATCGGCGGCATTGGGAAGGGGCAGCTTGTGCGCGAGGTCGATGCGCTAGGCGGCATCATGGGTCGCCTCACGGACCGGGCGGGCATCCAGTTTAGGATGTTGAACCAGCGCAAAGGCCCTGCCGTCTGGAGCCCGCGTGCGCAGTGTGATCGACAACTATATAGCCAAGCGGTGCGTGAGGAACTGGAGTCAATCCCGAACCTTACCTTCCGCATGGACATGGCGACCGACGTGCTCGTCGAAGACGGCAAAGTCGTGGGCCTGCGCACGCAACTGGACCAGACGTTTCGCTGCCGCTGCGTGATCTTGACAAGCGGGACGTTCATGAACGGCCTCATCCACATTGGCGAGCGGCAGTTTGGTGGTGGTCGGGCAGGGGAGCGGTCCTCGGTTGGCCTGACAGCGTGCTTGCATAATCTCGGCTTTGAGAGCGGTCGCCTCAAGACAGGCACACCGCCGCGCATCGATGGGCGGCAGATCGACTACAGTCGCCTCCAAGAGCAGCCGGGCGACCCCAATGCTAGTCCGTTCTCGTTTATGACGGACGCACTGCCCGAGCACCAGATTCCATGCTGGCTAACCTACACCAACCCAGCCGTCCACGACCTGCTGCGTACAGGCTTTGATCGCAGCCCCATGTTCGCAGGGCGTATCCAAGGCACCGGTCCGCGCTACTGTCCGTCCATAGAAGACAAGATCGACCGATTCGCTGAGAAGGTTCGGCACCAGATCTTCCTCGAACCCGAAGGTCTTAACACGTACGAGGTCTACGTCAACGGCTTCTCGACGAGCTTGCCTGAAGAGGTCCAGTTCGAGGCATTGCGGCAGATTGAGGGGCTGGAAAACGTGCACATGTTGCGGCCGGGCTATGCCATCGAATACGACTACTTCCCACCGTATCAGGTGCGCTACAGCTTAGAGACAAAGCGCGTCGAAGGACTGTTCTTTGCCGGCCAAATCAACGGGACAACTGGTTACGAAGAAGCTGCTGTGCAAGGGCTTGTAGCGGGCATCAATGCGGTGCAGCGTTTAAGGGACGCTGAGCCTGTGGTCTTCAAGCGCTCCGAAGCGTACATCGGCGTGCTGATCGACGACCTCGTCGCCAAAGGTACTGAAGAGCCGTACCGCATGTTCACCTCGCGCGCCGAACACCGTATCTTGCTTCGCCAAGATAATGCAGATCTTCGGCTAACAAAGATGGGGTATGCGTTGGGTTTAGCTTCGTATGAGCGCTATGAACGTATGCTGGCGAAGCAAGAAGCGCTGACGAAGACAGAAGCGAATATGCGCGCAACCAACGTACGTCCTGAGCAAGTAAATAGCTACCTTGAACGCGTCGGCACATCACCTATTCCAGAACCCAAACGTATTGCTGAGCTTGCGTTGCGACCGCAGGTAAAGGCTGGAGAGTTGATGAAGGTTGTCGGATTATATGACGACTTGGTCGTACAAGGCCCTAGCACAGAAGACATCGCTGAGCACGTTAGTATCGACCTTCGATATGCTGGTTATCTTGAGCGTGAACAAGAGCTTGTGCGTAAGATGGTGCAACTCGAATCGTGGCTGATTCCGTCTGGTTTTGACTATGCCTCGGTGTCGAACATCACGATGGAAGCGCGCGAGAAGCTCAGCAAGATTCAGCCGGATAACCTCGGTCAAGCATCGCGTATCAGTGGCGTAAGCCCAGCTGATATTTCGGTTTTGATGGTGTTGCTCAAGAAGTACAAAGGCGCTGCTACGAATGACCTCGTTGAAGCATAAGATGACGCTCGCAGATCTTACAGCTGCACAGGTAAGCACGCTCCGTACGTATCAGGATTTACTTTGGGGATTCAACCAAAAGATCAATATGATTTCGCGCGACGTGACGCGCGATCAACTCTGGGAGCGGCATGTTCTCCACAGCCTTGCACTTACGGCCCGTACCTTTCCTCATGGCACCGTTATGGCCGATTGGGGTACGGGCGGTGGACTTCCTGCTATTCCCGTTGCAATTGTGTTGCCAAATATAACGGTTTTTGGAGTCGATGCCGTTGGGAAGAAGATCCAAACAGTGCGGGCGATGGCGCGCAGGTTGGGCTTGGGGAACTTGCGGGCCGTACATACCCGCGCTGAGCAGTTCACCACACCGATTCATTACTCCATTTCACGTGCGACAGCCCCGCTCGCGATGTTGTGGCAATGGCATGCGCGCGTGGCTATTCCCTTTGAGGGGCAACTTACAGAAGACCATTGGCGGCCGGGACTCATCTGTCTGAAGGGGGGGGACCTCACGGCGGAAATCGAGGATTTGCATCGTGCATTTGCTGGCCTTGTGGTGGAGCAGCATCTGTTGCCTGACTTCCTCAACGCACCCTATTTCGACGAGAAAGGCATCATTGCTGTGTACAGAGGCAGGGCTACATAAAAAGTTAAGCCTTGGCGGGGTTACCTGTGCAAAATATGTGTTGAACATGTATCTTGATGGCTACGCTGCTTGGACCCCATCCGCCTAGCCTGAATCCTGCCCTATGCGTAGCGAAGAGCGCCGCCACAACCGTACGGAACGGCTGTTCGCCATCGTCTTGCTGTTGCAGAACCGTCCCAACCTGACGTCGCGCAACCTTGCCGAGCATTTTGGCGTGAGCCGCCGCACCATTTTCCGCGATCTCCGAGCCCTCAGCGAGTCGGGTGTGCCGCTCACCTATGCGGATGGCGGTGGCTATGAAATCCTTGAAGGGTACCAGCTTCCACCCTTGATGCTGTCAGCACGTGAGGCCGCTACGCTGCTGGTCGGGACGGAATTCATGAAGCTACAGTCGGATGCTTCGCTCCGCGAAGATGCCGACAACGTGGCCCTGAAGATTCGGTCCGTGCTGCCTAGTGAGGTGCAAGCCTACATCGATCGCCTGAAAGCGAGCACCGTCCTCGATCCGTACTGGCTAAATACCTTCCAGAATGATGAGGTCGTCGAAGACGGCAAATGGTACAAACTTAGCCAAGCGGTCGCGGATACGCGGTCCGTCATCATGGAGTACTATGTAGCCAGCCGCGACGAGGTCACACGCCGCCGCGTCGACCCACTCGGGCTTGTTTACTACACGGACCATTGGAATCTCATTGCCTTCGATCATCTTCGTGAAGGCATTCGCAACTTTCGGCTCGACCGCATCAACATGATGCACGTCCTGATGGAGCGCTTCGAAAAGCCCGAAGGGTTCGATCTGGCTAAGCACCTTGAAGAGCGGGGGATGGGCGCGTCTAACCATCGCATCCGCATTCGATTCAGCAAACGCGTCTTTTCGCGTGCCCGTCAGGCCATCCCTGCCAAGATCGAAGAACAAGTCGAGCATGACGATGGACACGATGTTGTCTTTTACTTCGAGAACCTCGACTACATCGCCGATTGGCTCCTCCGCTATGGTACCGAGGCCGTAGCTCTTGAACCTGACTATCTGAAAGACAGCCTCCGCCAGAACGTGGAGGCTTTGCTTGCGCAGTATGTTCAGCCGCAGGTTTAGCATCTCCGTTCTGAGCCACGAAGACTCTAAGGCTCTAAGGCTCGAAGTTCTCTTCCGCTTTCATTGCGATTGTTTTCCTAATGATCGTCACAAGTGAATTTTACGAGGCCCCATGACTTGGTAAGAAGAAGCCCTTGCAATGCAGTTGATGCGTTCAAGCTGACACAAATGACCTTTGTGTCTTCGAGACTTGGTGGCTACTCCATCTCGAAAGTGTTTTGAATGTCAGATGATCGCCTAAAACGCACCCTCTAGTCATAAGCGCACTGTATGCGTTCAGGCGCACGACCTCGTTTTCCAATGTACGGCTTGACTCTGTGGGGGATCGGCGCGTGAAGTACCCTTTCTTGCGTTCGATTACTAGACACTTTTGGGTGTTGGCTAGGCTTCGCTTGGGGCGACCTCAACGAACTTATTTTTGAGCTGTTCAATAATGCGACTCGCTTTGGGAAGGTCGCTGACTTGCTGAATAATGGCGCGGACGCGTTTTCGCTTGGTTTCACGGATGACGAAGCGGTGGCCGATGGTGTTCAGGTGTCCGAGGAGCGGGTGGAAGATGTGCTGATAGAAGTATGGGTCCTGCTCCTGTGTGGGTGTCTCGAGGAACAGCCGCTCGTTTTTGTAGATAACTTTGTTGAGCCGCAATGGTTGGGCGAGGAGCTTGAGACGGACCGCGTCGAGTAGCGTGTAGACTTCCTCGGGCACTGGGCCAAAGCGGTCCTTGATTTCGTCGACCAATTCGATGAGCACCTCCTCGCTTTCAGCGTCGCTGATGCGGCGGTAAAGGTTGAGGCGTTCCACGTTGTTGGCGATGTAGGTACCGGGAATGTAGGCGTCAGCGTCAACCTCGACGGTCGTTTCGGGGCCGGGTGGGACGTGGTCGCTGTCCTTAAAGACATCTGCAAACTCCTCTTGGCGAAGTTCTTGCACGGCTTCTTCTAAGATCTTGTGGTACGTTTCGTAGCCGACATCTTCGATGAACCCGCTCTGTTCGGCTCCGAGCATACTGCCCGCGCCACGGATGTCGAGGTCGCGCATAGCAATGTTGAACCCGCTTCCGAGTTCGCTGAATTCTTCGACGGCTTTGAGTCGCTGCTTTGCTTCACGTGTAAGGCCGTGGATCGAGGGGACGAGGAGGTAGCAAAACGCCTTCATATTTGACCGCCCGACACGCCCGCGTAGCTGGTGCAACTCAGCCAAGCCGAAGTGGTCGGCGCGGTTGATGATAATGGTGTTGGCGTTCGAGATATCCAGCCCGCTCTCGATGATGTTGGTGCTCACAAGCACATCGAACTTCCTCTCCATGAAATCCATCATCACCTGCTCTAGTTCTGACGATTTCATCTGTCCGTGTGCCACCCGAATGCGGATGTCGGGCACGAGTTGGCGCAGCGTGTCGGCGATCTCTTCGATGCTTTTGACGCGGTTGTGGATGAAAAACACCTGCCCGCCGCGGTTCACTTCGTAGAGGATGCCATCGCGAATCAGGTCTTTGTCGAACGTATGGATCTCGGTGTTGATGGGCTGTCGGTTGGGTGGTGCCGTCGCAATGATCGACAGGTCGCGAGCACCAAGAAGCGAGAATTGTAGCGTGCGTGGAATGGGTGTGGCCGTGAGGGTGAGGGTATCGACGTTGACGCGGAACTGCCGCAGCTTTTCCTTGACGGCAACGCCAAATCGCTGCTCTTCGTCGATGATGAGTAGGCCGAGGCTCTTGAATTGGATGTCCTTCGAGACAATGCGATGGGTGCCAATGAGCACATCGACATCGCCTTCTTTGAGCCGTTTGATCACCTCTTTTTGCTCGGCGCGGGTGCGGAAGCGGGAGATCGACTCGACTTTCACGGGAAACTGGCCGAGGCGCTTTTTGAACGTCTCGGCATGCTGGGCCGCGAGGATGGTGGTCGGCACGAGGACGGCGACTTGCTGGCCGTCTTGTACGGCTTTGAATGCGGCGCGCACGGCGATTTCGGTCTTGCCAAAACCCACGTCCCCGCAGACGAGGCGGTCCATCGGGATCGGTTGCTCCATGTCGCGCTTGACGGCTTCGGCCGCCGCACCTTGGTCGGGCGTATCTTCGTACTGGAATGATGCCTCTAACTCGCGCTGCCAGACGGTGTCGATTGGGAAGGCATAGCCTTGGGATGCCTTGCGCTTGGCGTACAGCTTGATGAGGTCGCGGGCGATGTCTTTAAGCCGCTTCTTCGTCTTCGACTTTGTACGTTCCCACTGCCCTGAACCGAGCTTTGTCAGGCGCGGTTGGTGGCCCTCTTTGCCCGTGTATTTGTGCAGCTTGTAGAGTGCGTTGATGTTGACGTAGAGCGTGTCGCCACCGAGGTAGGAGAGTTGCACGGCCTCCTGCTTGCGCCCGCGTACCTCAATCTTTTTCATGCCCTCAAACCGCCCAATGCCATAGTCGATGTGCACCACAAAGTCGCCCGGTGTGAGGTTGAGCAGGTCGCGCATGTTGAGCCCGCCCAGCTGCCGTTTGCGCTTACGGACGGAGGGTCGGTGGTAGCGGTTGAAGATCTGGTGGTCGGTGTAGACGGCAAGCCCAAGCGATGGAATCTCGAAGCCTTCATGCAGCGTGTCAAGCTTGATCTGTACCTGACGGCGTTCGATTTCGTCAGAGAGCAGCTCCCGCATGCGGTCTTCTTGGCCGCGGTTGTCGCATAGAATGAACGTCTCCATCCCGGCGAGTTGATTGTCGCGTAAGTGCTTGCGGAGCAACGTCAGGTTGCCGCTGAAGCTGGGTTGGGGGCGGGCGTCATAGGGGAGCACCACATCTGCATCATAGCCAGAGAACGCCCCGATGAGCACACGCGGATGCTGGAGCAGATGCGTTTCGAGCGTTGCACCGTTGAGGTAGCGCGTCGCAGGTACCTCGGCATGTGCGTGTTGCTCCTCTTCTTTGTGCTTCGTGTAGGCCTCTTCGGCTTTCCCAAAAAGCTGGTCCGCCGTGTCGATGACGGATTGCTGGTTGAAGACAACGACGAGCATGCCATCGGGGAGGTAGGCAAACAGTGGTTCGTGGACGATCAATTCTTCATGTTCGCGCTCGATATTCGGGACGATGCGTGCCTGAGAAAGGCGGCTGATAGATCGCTGCGTGTGGACTTCAAACTCTCGAATCGTATCGATCTCTTCCCCAAAAAACTCGATCCGGATGGGATAGGCTCCCGTGAAGGGGTAGATGTCGAGGATGCCACCGCGTAAGGCGATCTCGCCGGGTTGCTCCACGAATTCAACGCGCTCAAATTCCCACGACACCAACTGTGCGATGAGGCTGCGCGGATCCACTTCGACGCCAACTTCTAGCGTCAACGTTTCGGAGGCGATGACTTCTGGGGGCGGCACGCATTCGTAGAGCGCTTCGACGCTGGTGAGGACGAGGCCAGTGAAGCCGTCTTTGAGCTGCTGCAAGGCGTCGGCGCGTTGGATCAGCGGTGTCGCGTCGGCCACTTGCTCGGTGTCGTAGGGCTTGGCCCCTGTGGGTGGGATGTAGAGGATCGTTTCGGGTGGCACGCCCACCTGTTCGAGGTCGCTGCGGAGGTACGCGGCATTATCGTCCTGTTCCACAAGGCAGAGGAGCGGAGTCGCTAGTTTCTGGTGCAGGTGGCTCAGCAGGAACGCCGGAATGGAACCTACCGTCCCGTCTAGGCGCAAGGCAGCACCATCAGCAAGGGCCTTTTTGCTGTGGACGACCACGTCGTCGGCGTAGGGTGTGGTCTGGATGCGTGCGGCAAGATTTGTAAGGGCCACTGGGCAATACCTAACAGTCTCTTAAAGTATAGACATAGAAAACACGCGCCGCGCCGGGTTTGGCAGGGCGTGTTGAAACAAGTTGGTTGCGTCTTGGACTACGTCGCAGACGCTATGGAAGGTCGTGTAGAACGGCTCGCTACTGGGCATGTTTCGCTGCACACATTCGGAGCATGCATTGCGCTGTTTCACGTGAAACATGCCACAGGCTCACGCATTTGGCGCAAACGTTTCACCCTGAATGGCGGGCCTGACAAACCCACTGGCTCGCGAAAGCCGCGTTTGTGCGGCTTCGAAGTCGACGCCAGCGAGCAGCATGACCAAGGCCGATTTGACGTGACCGCCTGCTTGAGCAAGTACGTCGGTTGCCTCAGCGTAGTCTACTCCTGTGACGGTCATCACGATGCGTTTTGATCGCTCGACGAGCTTCTTGTTCGTCATCTGCAGGTCAATCATCATGTTCTCGTACACCTTGCCCAGCTGAAGCATCGACGCTGTGGTGAGCATGTTCAGTACCAACTTTTGCGCTGTACCACTCTTCATGCGTGTAGAACCCATAATGACCTCGGGGCCGACGTAAGGACAGATGGCTACATCTACCTCATGCTTGAATTGCGCGCGCCGCACGGTGGTGATGAAGAGTGTCTTGCACCCGAGGCTTCGGGCGTATTTGACCGCGCCGACGACGTACGGGGTACGGCTGCTCGCCGCGATCCCACACACGACGTCATCAGGCTGGACGTCAATTTCGCGCAGTGCTTGAGCACCGTTTTCTTCGTAATCCTCAGCACCTTCTTGGGCTTGATAGATGGCATCCGGGCCGCCCGCGATGAGTCCTTGCACCATCTCGTGGGGCGTGCCAAATGTAGGCGGACACTCCGATGCATCGACCACACCCAGCCGACCGCTGGTACCTGCGCCGGCATAAATCAGTCGCCCGCCTTTGCGGAAAGCCTCGACAATGAAATGCACGGCTTGCTCGATGTAGGGCATCTCACGCCGTACGGCAATCGGCACGAGGTGGTCGGCGGTGTTGATGATTTCCAACGCTTCACGCACGGTGGCCGTGTCGATGCTCATCGAAGCGGGGTTGCGTTGCTCCGTGTCGAGCGCTTTGATCTGGTCGAAGAGAGGCGGTTTTTGCATGGGTACCTTGGCTGATGTGCGGAGCGCCAAGGTACGTACACGAAGTCATGTGCGCGTGATGCAGACATGAACACATGGTAAAAGCCTCAGAGACTGTTTGGTAACTGGGTTGGAAAGCGAGACTGCGAGAGTTTCGACGGCAGCTTTGTTCGGTTTTGAGAGCCTGTCCTGAGCGTAGCCGAAGAAAGGAGCTTGCGACTAAGCCTTAGCTAATCTAGCGGGGCTACGGATCGAAAAACCGGAGGCAAAGCCGAAAGGCATCGAGCAATGATGCAGCGAAAAGATCCTGTCGCAGGCCCAAATCGGGTTATCAAACGGTCTCTTATCCCCCCGAACGCGTGGTTTACCCCAGCGCGTTGCTGCGATGCCGAACGTAGCCAACTATGCATAGGCCTACGAGCAAAATCCCAAGCACCCACAGGAGCCACATGCGAGATGGTTTGGGTGCAATCGCCGAGGGTGCGCCGTAGAGCACCGGCGCGCTCCAGTAGAATGGACTGTGGTACTGCTCCGGCACTTCCTTCAGAAACGCGAGTTGCGCTTGCTGCAACGCGAGGTCCTTCGCCTGCCCTCGCAGCAGCCGCTGGTAGAAGCCTTCCATCAGCTCCACCGTCAAACCGTCTTCAACCACCCAGAGCGTAGCCAGTGTGCTCGGTACGCCTGTAGCGCGGAACGCATACTGCAAGCCTGCCATGCCCTCACCGGTGCGGATACGCCCACGCGCCGTGTCGCAGCCGCTGATCACCACTAAGCGGTTCGCCAAGCGACTGCCTGTCAACTCATAGCTGTGCAAGATGCCGTCGTCCTCGCCTTCTGGCGTCAGGATGATCGCGTTGAGGCCGGGCGTCTGGGCGTTGAAGACCGCATGCGAGGCCACGTGAAACACGTCCGGCACGCTGGGGAGGCTGCGTAGCTGCGCCTCCGTCGTCTCGTCATCTTCGAACGTAGCGATGTTGTCGAAGAGGCGCGAGAGCATCGCCAACTCCTCGTTGACGCCGGGCAGCGGGGCCAACCGCTCCCGTGTCGCTTGGCGGAAGGTGGTGGGGAGGCTTGCATCCTCGAAGGTAGACTTGCCGAAGGCGACCAGTTGGGGTGCAGCAGCTTGGTCGTATGCAGGCGCGGCGTCGGCATCGAGTAGGAGGGCGGCAGAGAGGTCGACGGAGACGGGGTGGTCGCGGAAGAGGTAGGGGGCCTCGGCGTAGCTCATGCCCTCGTCGTAGGCCGTGAGCATCAGGCCCGGCGGCAGTAGGAAGAGCGGGCCGTCGGGGATGACGACGAGGCGGGCGTCGTCTGGGATGAAGGCCTTGGCGGGTTCGATGAGGCGCTGGTAGAGGCTGTGGAGCGGGGCCAGCTTGAACTGGGCGGCTTCGTTGGTGATCTCGGCTGTCTCGCCAGTGAGGAGGGGGCTGACTTGGCGCAGGAGTTGGAGGATGTCGTTGGAGTTGGCGTCGAGGGGGATGGCGTGGATGGAATCGGGTGTGGCGATGAAGAGGTGCGAACGTTGGGGCAGGTTGACCTCGGAGATGCCGTCATCGATAAAGTAGGCAAGCAGGACCTGATTCTGCTCGGCCAGTGTCTGTTGCAGGGCAGTAACGTCGATGGAATCATTGCCGGGTACGAAGGCGAGGAGGCTATCGCGTTGCTGTACGAGGCTTAGTCGTGCGGCTTCTAGGTTCCGCCGTGTCGTCTGGTCGAGGTCGGTGGCGTAGAGCTTGCCGGAGACCGTGACGAGGGAGTCGGCGAGGGTGCGCAGGGTGTCTTGGTCGGCCTCTGAGAGCTGCTGCTTCATTGAAGCCATGACGCGTTGGTCGCGCAGGAAGCGTGCTTGCGAGGCGGCGAGCATCTCGAAGGCCTCAGTGGTCTTGCCTTGCGCGAGCAGGACGCGGATGAGGCCGCGGTAGGGAGCTTGCCATTCACTGAAGGCTTGGGCTACGGCTTCCTGACTGCCTAGATTGGCACGGTATGCTTCAACAATTTCAATACTGTTTTGGTAAAGCAAGGCTGCTTCTGCAAATAGGCCTTGGTGTTCATGCAAATTGGCTGCATACTGATAGGCCCGTCGTAAATAATCAGGGTAAACTGATTCATGGACGCGCGATAATGCTAAGTCAAACAGTTGGTCAGCTTGAACTATGTTGCCGAGCTGCATAGCTGCACGGGCGCGTTTATAAGCAAGGACAATAGGAAAGTTTGGGTGATCGTCAATTTGACGGAAGGATTCAGCTAAGGCATATGCTTTGTTGATTTCTGTTTCAAATTGATCTCGTTTCGGATGATAGCTATAGGCATCACCAAGTAGGTACGCACAAAAAACTAAGTCGTATCCTGGTCCTTGAGAGCCAGTTATTTGTTTGTACGGTTCTAAAAGCGACAGGCATTGCTTCGACAGCAATATCGCTCTATCGAGATCTGTTTCGGTTTCAATTAAGAGATTGGCTTCTTGGCGGAATGCACGCGCTCGCCCTCTCACTACCTCATAAAGAGAGGAATCCATTTGACCAAGTTCCGTAGCTATAAAATGATATAGTTTTTGTGCATTCTCATAATCTCGCATCGTTTGATAAGTGGACCCAAGATTTTGGAAAATGTTTAACCAAAACACTAGATCACTTTTCGGTACAAGTCTGGAGGCTTTTAGTAGAGCCGACGTTCTAGCTATGGGGTTACCAGTGTTGGCATACAAATGTGCGCGCAATGCCAGCAGTCGGTATTCAAAGGGGTGAGGAGTCTCCGGATCGCGGGAAAGAGCAAGGTCAATGTGTCTATATACTGAGTTATAATCGTTAAGGGCGAGGAATGCCCGTGCATACTGATAGTCGAGCTGCCCTAAGTATGGATCTTGACTATCAATCAGACAGGGATAGGTACGATCGGCTTCATCTAGGAACCGTTGATAGCTAGCCGCGCTCTGTGAAGGTAAGTTGCGCGCTGCTTGATACATGGCTTGTACTTGCTCCCGGTTACATGCATTGTGTTGACCAAGCGCAATCTGCGGCGCGAGTAAACTAACGAAGAGCGTACACCCAAAAAAGATCAAAAACGTATTTGCTCGAAGCTGTATAAATGGATTCATAACGGACGGAGTCCAAAAAAAGAGGGATTAAAGGAACAGCGTAATCCTGATTGGATATCACTATTTCCTTTCACGTTTACTTCATAGAGGTCAATTATGTTAGAAGAAAAACGTTGGTATGTACGGATGAGTGGTGGCGATGGTGGTGGTGATGGGGGTGGTGATGGGGGACCTGGCAACGATCCGCCACCAGGCGGCGGAGATGGGGGACCTGGCAACGACCCGCCACCAGGCGGCGGTGGATGAGTCCCTACGTTCGCTTAATGCGGTTGCAATATACATGTGCAGCCGCTTTTTTTGTGGCCTGTGGATTTGCTTCGGCCCTAGACGCCAAGCCTTTGTCCATAAAATTCCGCACTCCAGCGAGCAATCGGCGGCTCTTTGCAGGGTTTTTGTCTAGTGGCACGTGTACCGGCGGCCAGACAGCGTATCTTTGCGCGTTCATCAGATGAAGCCGACCCCTGAGTAAGTGCTCGGGGCGTTTCCTAAGCATCACGTGTCTTTTTGCCTTCCGAAAAGCATCACGCCGATTCCTTTCGATGCTGCTCCAATCCATACGTCTCGCTGGGTTTCGCGCACACACCGAGCGCAAACTGTCCTTCACGCCCGGTGTCAACGTATTGGTTGGCCCCAATGGAATCGGCAAAACGAACGTCTTAGAGGCGATCCATTACCTCGCGTTGTCGAAAAGCTTCTTGGCCTCGAACGATCGGTACGCGTTGCGCCGGGGTGCGGCATTCTTCGAGCTAGAAGGTGCATTCGAAGGACGGCGGCGGGCACAGCTCAAGGTGCGCTTGGCCTTTGTCCCGCAAGAAGGCAAGCGCATGTTTGTCAACGGCGCTGCGCTGGAGCGGCTGGCCGCAATCGTCGGCCAAGTGCCACTCGTCCTTTTTGCCCCCAACGATGTGGTCCTCACCAGCGGCGGCCCCGAGGAACGGCGGCGCTTTCTGGACAACATCCTCAGCCAAGCCCGCCCTGCCTACCTCAATGACGTGATGCGCTACCGGCGGGTGGTGCGGCAGCGAAACGAGTTGCTGCTCCAGTTTCGGCGCAAGCCCCAGCAAATGCCCGAAGGGGTCTTGGCCTCGTGGAACGCCGAGATGGTCACACTCGGAGCGCGGATCATCCAAGCACGGGCGCGCTTCATCTTGTTGTTTCGTCCTTTGCTAGAGGAAGCCTACCACCGTATCGTTGGCTTAGCCGAGCGTCCCACATTTCGGTACCAGACCATTTCCGGGTTATCCCTTGGCAAGGAGGCCCCCGAACTTCCTGCCATCGCCGAAGCCTATTGGCAAGCGCTCGAAGACGCACGCCGCCGCGAGCGCGAGCAAGGCCGCACGCTCATCGGCCCCCACCGCGATGAACTCGTGTTTTCGCTCAACGACCTCGAAGTCCGCCGCTACGCCTCGCAAGGCCAACACCGTAGCTTCGGGATGGCACTCAAGCTTGCGCAGTTCTACTACCTCCGCGATCAACTCCAAGAGACACCCATCCTCCTGCTCGACGACGTGTTCGAAAACCTCGACGCGCATCGCGCAGGTGTCTTCCTCTCGTACCTGCAATCCGACGCGATGGGGCAATGCATCATCACCGCCCCACGCGAGTCGTTCTTCTCCGGCGTCGTCGATTTCGACCAACCCGCCCATCAACTGTACCGACTCGGTGAAGCGAGCCCGGATGTGTCCGTGTCCTAGCGCCCGTTTGGTGTTGGAGCATTTTGCGCGTGTGTTCGAGATGCGAGAAACTCCCCTCCTTGTCTAGGAGGGGAACTTAAACCGGCTCGTTGTGCTCGAAAACAAGCCTCCTATTCAACTGCATGACGCACTCGCGCTTATAGCAATGGAACGTTTGAGATCCGGAATCAAGTTTAGGATGACACATCGGGTAGGGGATGCACACGTATGGGAAGTAGCTTTGCACCAAACGCGGTTGCAATGGACTCTGTAAACTGAACGTCCGTTGCATGGATGAATCTAGGAGACGAAGAAACGAAAGGGACGCGTTTTCTAGCGCTCTCCGCCCCCTCGTGTCGTTGATGCTGCGTTTCCTCACGCTTAGACAGATCGGTCCAAACATGAGATGTCCTAATCGTGCGTAGGCTTTTGAACGTAGTCGTTTTCGTCTGAAGGCGGTTGTATCTTGTGCGAGCCACTTTCATTCAACCGCTACATGCCATGATGTACACGTCTCGTGCTCGCACATCGCGGGCGTTGTTTCACGTGAAACAGCTTGTTTTTGCCGTACTGCTGGTCGGCTTAACTTCTGGTTGTGTAAACATGGAGCAAAGCCTGATTACAGGTAATAAGCGGGCCTTTGGCTACACGTGGGAGCAGGAAGTCCAAATAGGCCAAGAAAACGACGCCGCGATTATCCAGCAATATGGCTTGTACGACAACCCCGAACTGCTGGCGTATGTCGAGCGGGTCGGAAATGCCGTCTTGGCTGAGAGCCACTTGCGTCGTCCTGAAACACCGGCGAACATTCGCAACACGCCCGTGACGTTTCGCCTGCTGGACAGTCCTGTCGTCAACGCATTCGCCTTGCCCGGCGGCTTCGTGTATGTGACGCGCGGCCTCCTCACACACCTCAACAACGAAGCACAACTCGCAGTGGTCTTGGGGCACGAGATTGGTCATGTCGCAGGTCGCCATGCCTCTAAGCGTGCAGCAAACCAACAATTTGGCCAGCTGGCCCTAATCGGTGGAGCCATTCTTGGCCAAGCAACGCTAGGCGGCAATGCAGCAGAGAACATCATTGGCATTGGGGGCCAAGCGACCCAATACCTCTTTCTAAGCTATGGCAGAGACGATGAACGCGAGTCGGATGATGTGGGCGTGGAATATGCAGCCAAGGCAGGCTACATGGCAGGTGAAGGATCCGCCTTCTTCACGTCGCTCAAGCGTATCAGCGATGCTGCAGGGCAGCGCATCCCCAGCTTCCAGTCCACCCACCCCGATCCCGGCGAGCGTGAGCAAACCATCTTGCGGCATGCCAGCGAGTGGGCACCTACGACGAACATGACAAAGGTAGGCGAAGCCGAATTTTTGCAAGCCATCGACGGGATGGTCGTGGGAGAAGACCCGCGTCAGGGCTTCGTCGAAAACAACACGTTCTACCATCCGGGCCTACGCTTCCAGTTCCCGGTACCCAGCGGCTACCAGACGATCAACCAGCCGTCGCAAGTTGTGTTGGTTGAAAGCAGCCAGCAAGCCTACGTCGTATTTACGTTGGTGCAAGATGCGAGGAGTGTCTCGGATGCCGCGCAAAAGTTTGCTGCGCAGGAGGGCATCACGGTGGAAGACCAAGGGCGCAACCGCGTTGGTGGCAACGAGGGCTACTACTTGGTGGCAACTGCCAATACCGAGCAAGGACAATTGCGTCTCAAAATGCAGTACGTGTCGTATGGAGGCACGATCTATAGCTTCATGGGGCTAAGCGCCGCAGCAGGATTTAGCGGTTACTTGCCTGCGTTTAACCAAGTAATGAATGGATTTAGAGCGCTCACCGATCCCCAGTACCTAAACCGTCAGCCCAAACGACTGCGCGTGACAACGGCAAATCGCGCAGCAATTTTTGAATCCTTCTTGGGCACGCGCTTACCTGCTGCCTTCAGTCCACATTCGATGGCCATCATCAACCAAGTAGATCTTAGCCAGCAGATTCAGCCCGGTCACCGGCTCAAATTGTTACAATAGACACCTGCATCCAACCAAAAAAAGGGCCTCGATTCTCAATCATGAATCGAGGCCCTTCGTATAGTTGCAAACACAAAGCGTTAAGCTTCGTCCTCATCTTCTTGTGAGGGAGGAATCAGCGTGGCTTCTCCGCCCAGCACCGTCTTTTTACCAAGATAAATGTACACGCGTGCTTTCACGTGCTTGTACTTGGGCAACTTCTCGGCGATACGCACTTCAACGGTGATCTCAGAGCCAACCGGGACCGGGCGCAAGAAGCGGCAGGAGATGCCAACCGCAACGCTCCCGTGGCCAGGGAAATCTCGGCCGAGGACCTTGGAAATAATCCCCAGCAGTAGCACACCGTGGACAATCGGTTTTCCAAACCGTGTGGTGGCGGCATATTCGGGATCAACGTGAATCGGGTTATCGTCGCCGGTAAGGTCAGCAAAGGTGCGGACATCTTCGGCAGTAAGGATGCGGTTGACCTTAAAGGACTCGCCGATTTGTAGTGATTCGTACGTGTTCATAGGGATAAGGCGTGCGTGACGTACAGGGTAGAATGCTCTAAAAAAAGGTGTGGCCGAATAAATGAAAAGACGACACCGTGAGGAGCGTGTCAAATTAGGGTGCTACGGTAGCTTGTCCACGGGCATAGAGCGCTCGTAGCTGAGCAATCAGCCGTGCTGCCACCGCATCCCAGTTTGCGTGCTCAAGCACATGCGCGCGGCCCGCTTCGCCAAGCTGCTGCGCAAAATCCGGATCTTGTAAGAGACAATTGATGGCTTGGCTAAGCGCGTACGGATCATCCGGGGGAACGAGCAAACCGGTCTTCCCGTCGCGAATGGCATCGGGGATGCCGCCTGTAGTGGCGCCAATGACGGGGGTTCCGCAGGCATTGGCCTCCAAAAAGACGATCCCAAAGCCTTCAACATCTGGAGAAGCCGCTCGCGCGGGCATCACAAAGACATCCGCAGCACTGTAGAGTGTGGTCAGTTTATCATGCGGCACCTTGCCTAAGAACCGAACGTGATCCTCCAAGCCATGTGTTGCAACGCGTTCTTCCAACCGTGCCCGATCGGGGCCTGCACCCGCGATCAGGTAAAGTAACTCAGGGTGCTGCTGACGCAGGCGAGCAATAGCATCCAGCACGGTATCGACGCCTTTCCGATACACCAAGCGACTGACGGTGAGGATGACCTTGCGGTTAACCAAGTAGTATGCCTCAATCGCTGGCGTCGGGTCGCACGGAGCAAACATGACGGGGTCCGCGCCATTGTTGACCACCGTGCATTGCTCTGGTTGGATGCCTAATTCATGCAGCAACGTTCCCGTATAGTGGCTCACAGGAAAGTGGTGATGGGCTCGCTGAAGCAAAGATCTGCGGAGTCGGTCGTAGCGGCTTTGGAGCCACGAACCCTTGGCGGGCTGCTTGATCAGGAGTTCACGACCGTGTGCGGCATTGAAGATCTTGCCTTGCCAACCGCGCCGCTGCGCCAAGACGGGTAGCAGAATATGATGCCATTGCACGTGAAACGTTGCGTCGAAGCCCCGAGTTTTGAGCAAGCGCCAAAACGTGGGGAAGCCGAGCACGGCGAGTCCGTTGTACCCTGTCCGCACGCGTATGACTTCGAAGGGACAGGTGGCGTCGAAGGTATTGGCACCCGGCACTACCGGGGCGAGCACGGCAAAGTCCTCACACGCGCCCGCTAGACGTAGGGCAAGCTCATACGCATAGGTCTGCGTACCGCCTACGTCGGGGGGGAAGTCTTGTGTGATAAACAGCAGCCGCATCCGTGCGCAACAGGCTTGGCGAAAGATCCCGCTTCTTGCACACAGCGTTGCTTCAAGCGGACTTAGGCAAACCGAACGCTGAAGCGATCAATACGTTCGTGCAACGGTTGCTGGAAACGTGTGAGAAAATGGTCAATGAAGCCCGCCCACGGGAAAGCCAGCAGGATCAGGATGACGTTGTTCGCTGGGAAATTAATCTTCATCGTGAAGAGAATCCCGAAGTGCATGCCAATGAGCAACGTCATGATGAAGATCCGCGTCTTCTTGAACCACATGAGGAAGCCGAACAACTCAGTAAAGAGGCCAAACATCAGGATCATCGTTGCAAGCGGCAACCAACCGAGAGTCAGCTCCTGCAACATGTTGAATTCCAAGGCTCCTGTGATGGAAAACGTATCCACAGCCCGTTCGCCGATCCAAAGCCAGAGGTGGCG
>CAYYHN010000006.1:0-11379 GCA_964471245.1 uncultured Rhodothermaceae bacterium
GGTCGAACGCTGTCATCGCTTCCTCGACCACCGAGCGTTCGCCGCTCAACTCCTGCACATCCTGCTCCAAGTAGCCGATCGTCGTGTCTCCGCTCATGGCAACAGTCCCGCCATCGCGTGCCTGCCGCCCATCGATCACGCGCAGCAGCGTCGACTTGCCTGCTCCGTTCGGACCAATGAGGCCGATGCGCTGCTTGGGCTTGATCGTCCACGTCACGCCGTCCAAGACGACTTGGCCGCCAAAAGCGAGGGAGATGTTCTGAAGCTGAATCACGGTGGAGAGAAACTGGGGCCTTGGGATACAAGGCGTTTGCAGGAAATGCGATGGCTTTGAGGCATAAACCAGCGTGGTCGGTTCTGGTTCGTCGCGGTTTTGCCAATGCCGGGTAGAAAGAGGTAAAACTAACCCACATCCTATTCTTCCGCATACTGCGCATGGCTAATTCACTCCACGTACGAGCCGTGCAAACAAAACGCCCGATCCGGTGCTCGCTACCGGATCGGGCGTGGTGCGTCTAGGCGGGGGCTCGGCTAGCGCCAGTAGCCTGCAACAAACACCCAACCATCGGCGTGGCGCTGCCAATGTGCAGCCACCCAACGGGCCTGTCGGCGGGGAGGAATCACCCACTGGCCTTGTACCCAGACGTATCTATGGCGACGCCATTCCCAGTGCCCCGGCGTCCATACATGGCGACGGGAGGGACGACGGTGTTTCCGCTCGTGGCGGAGCTTCGGCGGGCGCTTCTTGACGACGATCAGGCGGTCAGGGCCCGGTCGGTAATCAACCGCAACAGTCGTATGGTGATGCGGCCGGGCTGTGTGGTGTTGTGCCGTGCAGCCCGAAGCGAAGAGTCCGGAAGCGAGGATCAGAAGCAGGAATCCAGTTGGTTTCATGACGGTGTGTCGTTACGTGATCGAAAAGGTGCTGCTTCTGGCGACTGCTGGTACCTCTTGCAGTCGCTGTGCCATCTTCTCAGATCAATAGGCCACAATGTTGTCACGAACCGAATCGAAAAAAGGCGAATTCCACCCCGGAATCCGCCCCTACACGCTTGTTTTGGCCGAAAATAAATCGCGTTCTATCTTCCGCGTTGCCTATTTGAATAGCCAACACGATCCCGCGTGTATGGGCAAAACGTGTCGTTTTCCGCATACAAATCGCCTACACGAGTGGACGACTCGGGCTGCATCAGATTTTGTTGTGGTACCGGCCGAGCACCTTGGGATCGCGCGAGACTTCGATGGTCTCTTTGCACATGATGCAGCGAAAACGGATCTCTTTGGGGCCTTTGCCGCTCATCCCCATGAAGATGCCCATGTACCATGCATAGGTGCCGTACTTGGCTTCAGGCACGACGTATTTGCTCTCGCGGGTATAGCCGCAGCTACAGGTTGGCAACGTGTCTGCTGTGGGCTGGGATGAGGTCGTCATGAGAAGCACCGATGGTGTATGATCAAGTGAATCTGTGTATACATGATACGGCGAGCGTTTCACGAACCCTGCGGCTTTGGCAAATCTTGGTAGATCTGTTGTATCATGCGGCTCCTTTTCGCTTCTCCTTGTGCCTATTCATGCGCTGGTTTCCTTTGCTGATGGTGTTGTGCCTCATGTTCTGCCTTGTGGCCTGCACCGAACCCCAAGATGCTCCGACTTCTGTGTCCTCGGCTGAACTCACCAACGACTTACTTGCCCTGACTGCAACGTACCCCGACGCAACCGTTGCCATTGCCATCCACGACCCTGTGACCGGGACACGCGTCGACATCAACGGCGATACGCTTTTGCATGCAGCCAGCACGATGAAAGTGCCGGTGATGATCGAGGTTTTCCGGCAGGCTGAGCAAGGCCGCTTCGCCCTCGACGACTCACTTGCCGTCATCAACCGCTTTCGCTCCATCGTCGATGGGTCGGAATACAGCATCGAAGACGACTCGGACGATGCGATCTACCAGACGCTCGGCGGACCCATGTCGATTCGCGACCTGACGTACAACATGATCACGGTGTCGTCGAACTTGGCAACGAACCTGTTAATCGATGTGCTAGATGCCGACTCGGTACAGGCAACGAGTGAGCAACTAGGGACGACACGGATGAGAACGTTGCGTGGTGTGGAGGACATCAAGGCGTACCGCCAAGGTCTCAGCAACCGCGCTACAGCAAACGACTTGGCTGTCTTGATGACCCACATCATGAACGGCACGGCGGTCAGCCCAGAGGCGGATCGGGCGATGGCGATGATGTTGCTCGATCAGCAGTTTACCTCGATGATTCCAGCTCAGCTGCCCGAAGACGTATCCGTCGCACACAAGACCGGTTGGATCACCGCCATCCACCACGATGCCGCTATCGTCTATCCCCCCGGTGCTGATCCGTACGTGCTCGTCATCATGACGCGTGGCATTCCTGATGAGACCAATTCGGCAACCCTCGGCGCTCAGATTGCGGCTACCGTCCACAGCACATTGCGCCCTACACCCGCCGATGCTGCCACCGACTGATGGCTGTGCCAGAGGATCTGCACCTCGCGCTTACGAACAACGATGTTGAAACAGCAGCGCGCGTACTGATTGGGTGGTGCCTGCACAGCGAGGACTACGCAGCCGCTGAAACCGCTTGCCTTGCTCTCGCCACGCACACAGACGCCACCTTGCGTGGCAACGCCGTGCTTGGGTTGGGCCACCTCGCACGGCTCCACCGTAGCACTAGCCCAGTCGCCATCGCCGCCGTCACCAATGCACTCGACGACCCGGCACGCTATGTCCGCAGCCAAGCCCATGCCGCAGCCGACGACCTGAACCACTTCACTGCGGCCACCATCGCAATCGGTGCTGATGATATTTGAGCTGACCAAGGCCGACTTTGCACCAATGGCGCAGTTCCCGTTGGCGTGGCGCTGGACTGACCCCGGTCGCATTACGCCGATGGAGGTGTCCGCGGATGCCATTGCCGAGATTGCTCCACTCACGCCTGAGGCAGCGACCCGCGCACACGCCCATGCTGCGTACCTGCTCCGTCCGCCCAAGCGAACGGCTTTTACCGAAGTAGCCGATTTCGATGTCGGCCGGATCGGTCGTCAAAGTCTTGCTGCTGAAGCGGAGGTTCGCACATGGCTGACGCAACATCTTGGCGACGAGACGGGTCGCCTCGTTATCAGTTGGAGCGCAGCATGGGCCGCGACAACAACGGTCGCCAACTTCATCGCCTTGTGGCCGACGTTCTGCTATCCCGTCGAAGACATCGTCATTTGGCCAACCCACGAGCGCTGGCTGCTGTTGTTTGACTACAAGCAGCGGTTTTACTTGGAACGAATGCTTGGCTGATGTGGCGTTCAGGCACGCTATGCCTCCGCGCTCACCACAGCTTCATCCCGCTCTACGCGGCCATCGACGAGTTCGATGATGCGGTCGCTGTAACCAGCCCATTGCTCGGAGTGCGTGACTTGGATGATCGTGACACCTTCGTCTTGGTTGAGGCGCTTGAACCACTCCATCACCTCCTGCCCTTGGCTGGTGTGCAAGTTGCCCGTTGGCTCGTCGGCGAGGATGAGGCGGGGCTGCATAATGAGCGCACGCGCAACACCCACAATCTGTTGCTGCCCGCCGGAGAGTTGGTGCGGGAAGAGGTCTTTTTTCGCGACGATGTTGAACCGATCCAGCATCTCGGCGACCATACTCTTGCGCTGACTGCCCTTCACTTTTTTGTAGAGCAGCGGCGTCTCCAAGTTTTCGTAGACCGTCAGTTCGTCGATAAGGTGGTACGCCTGAAACACGAAGCCGATGTACTCACGCTGCAACGCCGTCCGCTGGCGCTCGCTCATTTTGTGCACGGGCTGGTCGTTGAAGAAGTACTGCCCCGACGACGGTGCATCAAGCATCCCGAGAATATGCAGCAGCGTCGACTTGCCTGCACCCGACGGCCCCATGATCGTCACAAACTCGCCTTCCTTGATCTCGGCCGAGACGTTGCGCAGAATAAACGATCGGCTCAGGCCGTGCATGTAGGATTTTGTGATGTTCTCCAGTCGGATCATGGTGGTGTGTGGGAAGGTGGTGGTGTGATGACGCGCGCAGCGGATCGAACTCATCTAAACGAGGCGCAACGGCCGAGGTTGCATGCAATATGTCAATGTGTGATGGGCTGCTCTAGGCTTTGGATGAGGGCGTTCAGGTCGGGATCGTCGGGAGCGTGAGTACGTGCGCGTTCGAGGACAGCGCGGGCCTCGTCGGGCTCGCCGAGCATCGCATAGGCACGCGCTAAGTTTGTCGAGGCATTGGTGAAAGCAGGGTCCTGTTCAAGGGCTTGGCGGAGGTACGTGATGCTAGGACCGGGCTCGGCCAAGCGAAGCAATAGCGTGCCGTAATTGAACAAGATAACTGGGTCGTCGGGGGCGGCCTTGGCGGCGCGCTCGAAATAAGGCATCGCCACAGCCAATTGGCTATTCTCAGCCGTCAGGATGCCGCGATTGGTCAGGGCTTGGGCGTGGTTGGGATCGAGGGCGAGGGCGGCATCGAACGCGGCGGTCGCTTCGGCGCTGGCACCAGCTTGCATGAGCCGCTGGCCTTGCCCTTCGAGGGCGTCCGCGTATTGCGGGTCGAGCGCGAGCGCTTCGGCGAAAGCGTCTTCGGCTGCAACAAGGTCGCCTTCTGCCAGATGGTAACGCCCTACAGCTTCCCACAGGCTGGCATCGCGTGGCGCAAGCATAAGGGCGCGATCATACAGCGCAGCGATGCGACTGGGCTCGCCACCCGTAGCGACATAGGCTTGAGCAAGCAAGAGCACCGCAGCGGGCTCATCAGGCTGGAGGCGAACGCTCGCCTCAAGGTGCAGGATAGCTTCATCAGTGCGGCTGCGCTCCATCAACACGCGGCCCATTATGAATTGCGTAGAACCGTAGCCATTGGTATCAGCGAGAATGGGTTTGGCGACGCGGATGGCGGCATCCATTTGCGCAGAATCGCCGGTTTGTATGCCAAGGACTAGTTCGGCGAGCACAGAATAAACGTCAGCTTCCGGGCCCTCTGCATCGCGGTCGAAATAAGGCATCAAGCGCTGGGTAGCACGGATGGGCTCCGGTCCGGTATCGCCCTCACGCACAATGCGCACCTTGTGATCAGTAAAGGACGCATGCGGGTTGTTGCTTGCCGTCACCTTGGGCATGTGACATGACGCGCAGTCCGCTGTCGGCTCGTGATTAGCTTGCAGGTCAGGAGCCTCAAATCGTGCTTGCAAGCTTTGCGATGAATGACACGACAGGCACGTCGGTGTGGCAGAAGTGGATTCAGCTTTGCTAAAGCCACCGTGCGGATTATGACATGTCGTGCATGTGAGGGCATTGGGTTGGCCCTGCGTTTCTAAGAAACACGCACTCTGCGCCATCCGGTCGGCGTGCGAGACGAGGGTGAGGCCATCTTCGCTGGCTTCGGTATCCACGAATAGCGCGTGGTGATCGGCGAGCAGTTCGCCGGGTCGGAAGTCGAACGCGCTGCGACCATTACGCAGCACCATCACCGAGCCATGGAGATGACATTGCTGGCAGACATCTTGTGCCCGATCGAGCGTGAGGTGTGCAGGATTAAGAATCGTGTAGTCGATGCTATCGCTCGCCATCTCGCGAACCCGCCGTTCTTCCACGTGCACGGAACCGGGACCGTGACAGTTTTCGCAGCCAATGGCTCCGAGCGGTTCAGCAAACACGTCATCGTAGGGTGCGACCGTAGCACGGTTGCCACTATGGCACACCACACAGCGATCGGTGAGGACGCGGTCAAACGCATGGCTTCCCGCGGCGTAATCGGGGCTCAGGTCCCATTGCCCTACTTGCGTGTTCCATGCCAACGGTAAAAGGTACGTGCGGTCGTTACGCACGGACGCGTACATGCGCGCTTCACCACGTGCGTCACAGGCTCAGTACGCACGTGCGTCGTGTCGCCATCTGCATCCAGCCGAAACGCATGCTGGAAGAAGCGCTCGCCCTGCCGAAACGCTGTGTAGTACAAGTCTTCGCCATCGTCATAGATCGCGGTGCCGTCAAACGTTTCCAGTACGCGATCTGCCGTCATCTGGTGGAACGACTGCGCCTTGGGATGTGCCGCGTAGCGTGCAGCAAGGTCCTCATGGCAGGTCGCACACGACGCATCGCCTACATAGATCGCATTCGCCGTATTCGCCTGCACCAACGCATACGTAGAGTCAGCGGGGGCCTCCGCCTTAGGCACGGACGCCTCACAGCCCATGAGGCTTATTAGGAAGGTGCAGAAAACGAGCGGAGTGCGATGCACAGGTGGAAACGCATGGGTTGATGGAGTAGAGGTTGCCGCCAATATATGATGTGCGCAACGCAAGTTTGAACCCCAAACGCTCGTACGTGGAAACGAGGAGTCGATGAAACGAGGAGATAAGGCTTGAAGCTTGCTTTTCCTCGTTTCATCGACTCTTTGATTCGTCGTTTCAACTGTAGGTCGAGGTTAACATCCAAACATGGACGCATACGGCTCCTTCCCCACCCGTTTACGGCTTTGGCTCGGCCGTCCAGACCGAGAGAAAGCCACGACCTAGCGAATGCGTTGTGCCCGTCATCTTGCCATCAAGCAGTTGCCCTGTCGTGTGGTAGATCCCCGAGCCGTCGCGGGTCGTAAAGGCAAAATGCAGCGTGCCCCAGTCGTCGTTGAAGCGGCCGTTCTCAATGTCGCTATCATAAAAGCGCCCCCTGAAGGTACCATCACCTATCGAGGTGATTTTCAGTTCTTGAAAGTACGAGGGCGATTCAGGCGTGGGGCGCAAGTCGACTTGCCATGTGCCCACAAAATCGGCCGTGACAGATTGGTTGTTGGGCATGGCTGCGAGCAGCAATGGAAGGGCGACGAGGATAGCAGTCCAGCGATACGTTCTCATTGATTTGACGGAAGGTTGGTGAAAAGCAGCGGTGTCCGTGCCGTTACCAACAAGTATGCCATTGCGCTAATGCACCTCCTATCCCCTTTTTGGTCGGATTCACTGCCCGGTAGCCACACAAATATGTTCATCTTCGAACATGGTATGACACAATTTTGTCACCCTACCTATGTACCTTACTCCTAATCGACGCCCACCCAGTAACCAACCAACCTGCACGACTATGTTGACTTGGCTCTTTGAACAAAAGCGTACGGCACCAGCACCGAGCCCCGATGGTTTCGTCGCCGCACCCGGACCTTATGCCGACGCCCACGCCCTCATCGACCGTGTACTGCATACGATGCCGGATGACTTGGCAACGTCGGAGTGGTCGACCGTTTTCATGGAGTTACTTGAGCAGCATGTAGCAACTGCACCGGTGCGCCGTCATGCTGAAGTCAAGGTCGCGATGATCGAACGTATGACCTATGCCCGGCGGAATGCAAGGCAGATTGGTCCTCACATCACATGGTGCTATACCCAAGCTGCCCACGCGTTGCTCCAAGGCCCCGTGGGGCTATCAGTAAAACACCTTACGATTATCCTTGATCACCTCACGGAACGGGTAAACCTGCATATTTATGAGCCGCTGATCAACAGCGTGTTGGACCATGTGGAGACCCACAAGGCAGCATCCATCAAACATTCAAACACTTTGGACGCAGGTCTGTGCAAGCGGCTCAAAGCGCTGGTCAAGCTGCATAAGAAAGAAGGTCACAGCAATCATCCGCGGAGTTTCGCCATACGCATCCGCACACTGCTCGGCGCCTTCGACCCCATCGAAGAGATGCACAAGCAGCTTGGCATAGCCTCCTTTGGGATGGGCACGATCCGGCAGATGGGTGTGCTAGGCTTCCCCATCTACAATGATGACCCGCTGGCTGACGCGCATGTGACCATCGAGGCAATCCTAAAGGAATGCGATACACGCAATATCCGGTACAACCTGCGGCCCAAGGAATTGACAACGCTGCAAGACCTGACGCAACAGGACCGGACGGTGCAGAAGGATGTGGTATTAGCGATACTCTACCGAATAGTATGGGACAATGTCCATGACCGCTACGGGCACACGGAGACACGGGAACTGGCGAATGCACTCCTGCGTCGGCGGCTACCTTTCTCACAAGACGAGGCGGCATTCTTCCTATACACCATTACAGCGGGTGTAGTGTCGCGCTACATGGTCTCGGTGCCGAACTTCCTCAAAAGCGTCGAAGTGTTGGCCAAAGCTGAAGATTTAAGCCCTGCATTAACCGAAGCGCTGGTGGCATTCCAAGATGTGCTCGCCTCGTCACACTCCCGCGATGACGACCAACTCCGCCGCCGCCTAACCAAGCTGCTCGGCACCGACACGTCGGCGGATGAAGTCACACCGTTTGTATGCCATGCCGATGATGCGTTTGGGCAGCAGGTCAATGTTTTTCTCGAAGCACAAGCCCCCGTCGCGCAGAAGGCATGGTGGGCGCTACTCCACCACAGCAGCACCGCCAAAGGCAGCAAGCCGTCGAAGAAGTATCTCCGCATGGCAGCGCAACACATTGATGCTATTGGTGCCGAGGCATTCCGTGCAACCATGGCCGACTGGCTGACACTGATCGGACAGATGGATGGGCTTCGCCCAGCATCGTACGTCTGGCAACGCTTCGCGGGCAGCAATAGCGACGTGGCGAAAGGGCTGGTGTGGTGCCTGGCCACGTACCGCACGCCCGACCTCGACGCAGTGTTGGAAACAACCGTACTGCACACGATCAACGTGACGCCCGAGTCCATCGCGGTCGGCAACGCGGGGCTGTACGTGCTAGGGCACACCAAAAGCCTCGGCGGCATTGGCATCCTCGCACGCCTGAAGCGCCGCATCCGCCGCACCGACATCCGCCGTCGCATCGATGCCTACATTGACGCTACCGCGCATGCCCTTGGACTCACACGCGACGAAGTCGAGGACAGCGCCGTGGCCGACCACGGCCTGACAGAGGGTGCCTGCGTGTTCCCCTTTGGCGACTTCGCCGCGACGCTCCACATCGTGCGTATGAACAAGACCGAGGTTCGGTGGCAGCGACCCGATGGGAAGACGCAGAAGACGACGCCCAAAGCCGTCAGGGACACCTTTGGTGACGAAGTGAAGGCAATCTCAGCAACGGCCAAGGCGATCAAGAAGACATTGGCTGCTCAGCGCGACCGCCTCGACCGCAGCTACATTGCCAACCGCACGTGGACCTACGCCGACTTCCGTACTTACTATCTCGACCACGGACTGATGGCGTTCCTCACCCAGCGGCTCCTCTGGTCGATCACATGGAACGACACGACACGCACACTCATCCCACTGGACGGCGTTTGGACGGACGCCTCAGGGGAAATGGTCGAGACGATCCCAGATGGCGCCGAGGTGCAGTTGTGGCACCCTGTCGGCCAGCCAGTCGAGGACGTACTCCGCTGGCGGACATTCATTACTGAGCGCGAGATCGTGCAGCCATTCAAGCAGGCGTTCCGTGAAGTCTATCTGCTGACAGACGCAGAACTGAACACGGGCACCTACTCCAACCGCATGGCAGCGCACTTGCTCAAGCAACATCAGTTTGCGAGCCTCGCCCGCACCCGCGGCTGGCAATACACGCTGATGGGCGCGTTTGACGATGGCCGCTACAACGAATACACCAGCATCAACCTGCCTGCGCACCAGATGCAGGCACAGTTCTGGGTCAACGAAGTCGCCCACGACGACGCCTTCAACGAAACCGGCATCTGGCACTATGTCGCCACTGATCAGGTGCGGTTCATTCGCTCCGGCGAATCCGAGCCGACGCCACTCGAAACGATCAACCCGCTCGTGTTCTCGGAGGTGATACGCGACGTGGATCTCTTTGTAGGCGTCGCGAGTGTAGGCAACGATCCAAACTGGGCGGACAGCGGTGGCCTCGTCGGCTACCGCGACTATTGGCACAGCTACTCGTTTGGCGAGCTCCCCGAGGTAGCCAAAACGCGCCGTGCCGTGCTCGAACGCCTGGTCCCGCGTCTCAAGATCCGCGACGTCTGCACCCTCACGGACCGCTTCTTGACAGTAAAAGGCACGCTGCGAACCTATCAGATCCACATCGGCAGTGGCAATATCCTGATGAAGCCCAACGACGAATACCTCTGCATCGTCCCAGATAGCCGCAAGAGGGCGAGCAGTCCCGGTGTGTACCTTCCATTCGAAGGTGACCGCACGCTCTCAATCATCCTCAGCAAGGCCTTCCTACTCGCAGCCGACGACCAGATCACTGACCCAACCATCACCCGACAAATCCGCTGGCGGTGAGAAGGGATTGGGGCTGTTGGGTTTTTGAATGCAGCCCCAAAGACACGAAGACACGAAGTAGAAGGTGGAAAAACCTTACGATGTGTCATCCTGAGGGAGTGAAACGACTCGAAGGATCTGGATAGGATGACAACGCTCAAAGTCTGCCATCAACCTATCTAGCATCCACAGATCCTTCGACGGTGCCCTATCGGGCTTCACTCAGGATGACACGTTCATACCGCATCAAACACAAACCACCATGCCGACACTTACCATCAACGACGAATCCATGGCCGGGCGTGTATTGCACGCGTGGGAACTACCAATCGAAGCCGAAACGATTACCATTGGCAACCTGATTCGGGAGCGTGTGACACACGAGGTGGGGTCCTACAATGCCAAACCTTTGCAGCCGTTTAAGGGGCTTGTCCAGCCGATAGGGGCCGAAATGCATCTAAACGGTTACCTCCTTAAGGCACGCCGCAAGCTCGATCCCGAAGCACAGACGTACCGCGCCCTGCACGCCTTTCAGGAAAATGGCTTCTTCATCCTCGTCGACGACCGCCAAGTCGACAACCTCGACGATGAGATCACCATCCGCCCTGACACGCGTGTCAGCTTCGTCAAGCTAGTCCCACTAGTCGGTGGGTGATGTTATGAACGCTTCGTCTCTTGGTGCCTTCGTGGCCCCAAACTCATCCGCATCACGACGCATCGCGCACGATGACGTGCAGCAGCGTCGCGCCAGCAGGCGTGGCAAAAACTGATTCGCCCGTGTCAATCGCGAAGCCTTGTGTGGTGCCGTCTGCCGTGGGGATTACGATGATTTGATCACCGACCCAGCCCCACGTTGGGCCGACAGCAGGACCAAGCACTTGCGTGTTACGGAAGCCGCGCACAGCCTTGAGGGTTTCGTTGCCTGTCGTCCAGTCGTAGGCAATGTTTGTGGCCGACGGCGACCACAGTGCGTTGCTCGTGCTACCCTGTGCGGCATCGGGTGGGACGACGAAGCCTGCACGGCCGTCGCTCACTTGGTAGATCAGTGCTTGGCGCAGGGAGGCACCGTCTTGCGAGCGCACGTCGAAGAGCATTTCATCGCCTTTGCTACTCCAGTCAACGTTACGCACGCGGTAGTCGTAGCTGTAGATGCGCTTTT
>CAYYHN010000006.1:11389-17432 GCA_964471245.1 uncultured Rhodothermaceae bacterium
GCCATCGTAGTCAGCCATGAAAAACGACGAGTCGGGGGCGTATTCGCGGCGGCTGCTGTTGTAGACGAGGTCACGGAAGATGTACGCCATCTTCGAGCCATCGGGCGAAAACGTGACGTGGTGCAGTTTGCGGCGGTCCTGCGTCGAGCGCGTGCGGCAGCCGTCAGCATCGACCACATAGTAATTGCGGTTGTCGCCGACGACGAGGCGGTCGGGGGTGGGCCATGCGGCTACAAGTTTCGACGCGCTGCACCCAACGCGGCGCGTCGTACCATCAAGACCCGAAATCAGGATATCGCCGTTGCCCATGCTACCGTCGCCCTGCGGCATGTAGTAACCGAAGGCAAGCGACTTGCTGTCGTTGACCCAGTCCATCGTATAGACGGCTCCACGCGGCGCGGCGTAGACGGGCTGCAAGGTCCCCGAGCGCATGTCGAAGAGCGCAAGCCGAGCCGAGTCGGCGGCGAAGGCAAAGGCGAGGCGCGTGCCGTCTGGTGAGAGCGCCGTCGCATCCATCGGGCGGACGCCCAGCATCAACGGGTCACCACGCTCCGAACCCATCTCGTGCCGATAGAAACCGCCGTCGTGGAAATAGTACATCGTGTAGACTGGCCCCGTCGGTCCTTCGGCTACAGGTACATCGGTTGGCACCTCGGGTTGCTGCACAGGCTCGGTGCTAGAACAGCTTGCTAGTACCAGCGCAGTGGCACACACAAGAAGAGCGGGAAACGGCACACGGAACGACATAGATCTATCTAAATGCGGTGTTTTTACAAGGAAAGACTGAAAGATACTCCGAAACGCGATGAAGCCGCAGCAAAGAGTTTCTTGGCCTGATTTCGCACGGTTGAGGCGTAGAGCCCGTATAAGGACCTCTCCTACAACGATGCAAAGCAACAGCAAGACACAAAATTCCTGCCTAAGTCGCCCGACAGCTGCTGTCTGCTTTCTCGGACACGAAGTCCAAGCCAAGCATATTGTCCGGAGGCAGATAGCGTAGAAATGCGTGCCCTACTGTGCGTAATTAGCATCTGAAGCGTTTTCAGGATAAGGGGAATGCTTCTTGGCATAGCGTTGGTTGACGAGCGACGTAACTCCGGGGTGCGCCTGCATCGGCGTCCGGTGGTCCCCCCTCATGACCGGAAGCACGTGGCTTCATCGGCATGGACCAAATGGCTGTGTGGACGAAGCCGCAGGCGCACCGCCGGAGTATTCCTAAGCTAACTCAAGTTTTGACCGATGGCCTGTACTTGAGTTGAATGGATGAAACGAGGAGACGACGTATCGAAGCGACACGTTTGTGTAGCCGTCTTCGACACCTCGTCTCGTTGATTCTTTGTCTCTTTAAGCTTGGACCCACGGACGATCCATCCTTCAAGTTATGGAGCCAACACCCGAACGTGAGGCTTTGCTTGGCGTAACACGGTCGGACCTATTTCTACACAACCGCACCTTCCTTCTCGCGTAGTGACCCCTCGCGTTGTATGTTGCCGCCCATGATACGCGCTTTACTTGTTTTCGCTCTCCTTGGCGGGATGGCTTTCTCAGCCCACGCCCAGATCTTTAAGCTGCCCCCAGCCGATACGGTAGCGGGTAACTTCTTCGGCGTGGCCGTGGCCATCGATGGCGACCGGGCCTTGATTGGAGCAAGCGGCGAGGATTTGTGTGGTGCAAATTCGGGGGCGGCCTACATCTATGAGCGCGATACGACGGGCACGTGGGCACAAGTGGCGAAGCTGCACCCGCGCGATTGCGTCGAAGGTCACTTTTTTGGCCGTACGCTAGCGCTCAGTGGCAACCGCGCAGTCGTGGCAGCTTTCCGTCCGTTCTTTAGCAGCACGCGTTCCAATGCCGCCTACGTTTTCGAGCGCGATACGACGGGGACCTGGAGCGAAGTGGCTCGGCTCACGGCTGGCGAAGGCTTTGAGGAAGGCCCCTTTGCCGCATCCGTAGCACTCGATGGCGACCGGGCGCTCATCACCACCGCAGGCGACCGAGGCGAAGGGCGTCATGGTGGTGCAGCGTATGTCTTCGAGCGCGACCCACTGTCTGGTTTCTGGCGACAGCAGGCACGCGTCACCGGCAGCGGCAGCGTCCGCGATGGCATCTTCGGGACCAGCGCCGCGCTCGACGGCGACCGCTTTATTGTCTCGGCCTCCACGTATTTTGCAGAACGCCCCGGTTCGGCCTATATCTTCGAGCGCAAGCACAGCGGCACATGGCAAGAAACCGCCCATCTAACCGGCATTGAGGACTTTTTCATCTCCGTCGATATCCACGGGGACCACGTCATCGTGGGCGAAAGCAAAGGAGGCAAAGGACGTACGGGTATTGCAACACTTTACCAACGGCAGCCCGACAGCACGTGGGTGGAAGAAGCGGAGTTGCTCCCACGCACGCCCTATCGTCTTGGCGCTTTTGGCACACTCGTCGCCTTGCATGGCAACCACGCGATGGCCGTTGGCTACGATGAACAGTTACAGCTCGAATTCAACATCGACCGCGTCGTCTACCTCTTCCATCGCGATCCCGAAACCGACACGTGGAAGCAACTCCGCACCCTCGATGTTGGCGAAGTTGCCTTCGGCTCCGCCATCGCCCTCGACGGTATCCATGCACTCATCGGCCAAGCCTCCGAGCAAGACGTCGGGCTGGCCTACATCGTGAAGTTGTAGTATACGCTAGTTATCTTCGACCCAGCATAGGAATGGTGCGAGCGGCGTCCCTTGTAGCGCATCGAACAGTTTGCGATCCGCAGTGATTACTGCGCCGTTCACCAGTTGGGCCAACGCGATGTAAAGGCAGTCGTAAAGACTGCGCCCACTGTCCAAAGCAATTCCATGAGCTATATTGAGGTGTGTAGACCAAGGATGGTATTGGATTGGTGCAATCCGGAACGCATCCAACATCTGGTCCGCCTCTGCTCGCGTTAGCTCACCTCTGCGGTGCTTTTTGCCAAGCACGTTGATGAACTCAATAATCATAAAGTCGGGGGCGTGGAGCGCGCGATCTGTATGCTGGACGCGTAACGCGGCTTCATGATGAATTTCAGGCACAAACCACTTGATGGCTACCCCTGCATCAATGATCAGCGGCTTCATGCGTCGCGTTCCTCTCGCAGGTCATCAACGCTGTCGTGGAAGGCACGACCGGAAGCCGCCAAGGATTGCTGAAGTGCTGTGGCGCGTGTCCAGAACGTTGCTGCATCCTGTTGTGCACTTTGCTCTAGAATGAGTTTCACCTCGGCTTGCAATGAACGCCCATGCGCTTTAGCACGTGCCTTCAAACGGTCGAGGGTCGCAACATCAAGATTGCGAACAAGAATCTGGGGCATGACCTAAGTCTCTATGCTATCAAAATGATAGCACTCTAAACTAACAAAGCGCATACAGAGTTTCCTCAGCATACCTAAGCAGTCATCATTCCCGCTTGCTACCGCTCACCCGTTCCCCTACTCACTCATACCGCAGCGCCTTCACGGGGTCGAGGCGAGCCGCGCGGAGGGCTTGCGAACTGACAGCGAGCAGGGTGACGGTAAGTGCGAGAACAGCTGCTCCAATGAACAGCCACGGACTTACGCCCGCTTGGTACGCAAAGCCTTGCAACCACGCCCGTAGCGCATACCACGCAATGGGGCTCGCAACCAACACGGCCACGCCGACGAGCACAGCGAACTCACGCGCAATCATCAGCGTGATGGCGGGCGCAGACGCACCCATCGTCTTGCGTACGCCGATCTCTTTGGTGCGCCGTGCCGTAACAAGTGTAGCGAGGCCAAACAGCCCAAGACAAGCGACGAGAATAGATAGCAGTGTGCCAAACGAGACGATAGTCCCGAGGCGCTGCTCGGCGCGGTACTGCTGGTCCACGGCTTCGTCGAGGAATGCGTAGTCGAACGTTTGCCCCGGCGCCACTTCGGTCCAGACCTGTTCCAGTCGGTCGACCATGGTGCGCAGATCGGTGGTCTGCACGCGCACAGCAATCTCAGGTGCAAAGGACGAGGCACCGTCGTAGTTTTCAACGCCGCGGAATATGGGTGAGGGATTGGTCATCAGCACGAGCGGCTGTACGGCGTCGCGCAGGGTACTGTAGTGAAAGTCGGGCACGACCCCAATGACTTGGTGATCCTCGAAATTCGGGCCGGGCAGGCGTTGCCCAATGGGACTATCCCAGCCGTATTCGGCGACTAGCGCCTCATTAACAAGGATACCACGGTTCACATCGTCTGTCGCCGCGCGGTCGTAGTCACGTCCTTCGACCATGTCGATACCCATTGTAGTGAGGTATTCGGGGGTGATGACGTTGATCCAGAAGACCCGGTAGATGCCTTGGTCATCGGTGTAGCCTGCCCTGCCCCAACCGTCGCCGATAGCAAAAGCCGAGGAGGCTACGCCGAGCACTTGTGGATCCTCAGCAAGCATCGTACGGATGCGCTCGCCTGCAATCTCACCGGCGTCGCCTTCGAGGTTGGTGCGGATGATCAGCGCCTGCTCTTTGTCGAAGCCGAGGTTGGTGTTCTGCAAGAACTGGAGTTGCCGCTGCATGCCAAGCGTGGTGATGATAAGCAACACCGACAGCGCCAGTTGGAGCACAACGAGGCCGCGCTGCACCAGTTGCCGTCGCCCGCCGAAGCGCAGCGTCCCTTTCAGCACGTCGATGGGTCGGAAGCGCGCCAGCACGAGCGCCGGGTAGCTGCCTGCGATGAGCCCCACACCAAGTGTCAGTGCCAACACGAACAGGATGCCACCAATGTCAGCCGAGAAGGCAAGTTCGCGCCCAGTAAAATCGTTGAACATCGGCAGTGCCAGCCACGCGAGGCCGAGCCCGACGATGAGCGCCAGTGTCGCCAGCAGCAGCGCTTCGCCCCAGAACTGCCGCCGCAGTTGGCCACGCACCGCGCCCAACACCTTGCGCACACCGACCTCCAGCGACCTCGTCGCCGAGCGCCCAATGGCGAGAATCATGAAATTGATGCACGCGATGGTGAGAATCAGAAGGGCGATACCGCCAAGGATGTACGCGTACTGCGGGTCGCTGATCGGCTCTAAGCCGGGCGGCTGGGAGGTGTCGAGGTGAATCTCAGGCATCGGCTGCAGGCCGATGTTGTAGACGCCCGGCTGGTAGTCATCGCCGAGGATCATACGGGACAATTCGGGGATCTTGGCTTCCAGCGTGGCCAAAGATGCACCTTCTTGCAACAGCACGTATGTTTCGGCGACTACGTTGAACCAGCTGCGCTGGACGCGCTCGTTGTAATACGCATTGCTGTATGGCACCATCACCTCAAACTGAATACTGGAGGCTGTAGGTGGGTTGGCGGCTATCCCCGCGACGGTGTAGGCATCAAACCCCTCGTCCATCTGCATCAGCAGTGTTTCGCCAACCGGATTGCGTGTCCCGAAGTAGCGCATCGCGGCGTCCTCCGAGAGCACGACGTGGGTAGGATCCATCAACACCTGCTCGGGTGTGCCATGAAGCAGCGGGAAGGTGAATACCTCAAAGAAATTAGCGTCAGCGATTTGGACAGTCTGCGGAATCAGGTTGTCGCCCTGCTGGATCATGCTGTTGTAGCGACTCACCCGTACGACATCTTCGATTTCGGGGTACGCATCGGCAAGAGCTGCTGCTAGCGGAAGTGGCGTAATAGTATTGTGGAACTGCTCAGCCTCGCCATAATCTTCGAAGACCCATGCCCGGTAGAGGCGATCCGAGTTGTCATGGAAGCGGTCGAAGCTGAATTCATGCTGGATGTAGAGCGCAATGAGCAGGCAGGCGGCTAGTCCTAGCGCCAGTCCAAACACGTTGATAGATGCATAGACGGCTTGCCGACGGAGGTTGCGGAGGGCGACGGTGGCGTAGTGCTTGAACATGTAAGGTCCGCGAGCTTGTGGATACAAAGGTTCGGTTGCGTCCCGACGAAGGGACCGACGGGCACAGATGCTGACGACATCCCACCAGTAGCGCGCCTGCGCATAGGCTAGGCCTTTGGTTTCGGCGCGAGCGTCGAACAGGTCGAGCAGGTCGTCCTCGAACTCTGGCTGCC
>CAYYHN010000006.1:17448-18145 GCA_964471245.1 uncultured Rhodothermaceae bacterium
CGGCCGGAGCAACCACACGGCCACATGTGGCGGATCGGGTAGCGAATCGGTGGTATGGTTGCCCTTACCAATCATACCGAAAAGCCAAGGTTCGGCTGCGCTTGTGCCCAGAGCGTTTCGCGCATGGTACGGAGCGTGCGAAGTGCTTCGGCTCCGGAGCCCGTGATCTGGTAGATGCGCTTCCGTTTGCCACCGCGCCGCCGTGTGACTTCGCCGAGGTGAGAATGCACGTAGCCTTTCTTCTCCAGCCGATCAAGTGCCGTGTACACTGCGCCCATCGCCGAGGTGCGCCCGGCTTGTGCTTCCAGATGCTGCTGCACCCGGACTGCATAGGCTTCGCGGCCTAGTCCAGCCACAGCCAGTAGCACCAACTCCTCGAATTCTCCCATGCGTACGTCGTGTCCCATGTCGCCCTTAACGTATGATCATTCTATTTTGTTATAAATGTAGGGAAAATATTTTTACTCGATAAACGAACACAGAATCATAACGGTACACAACGCACTACGTGGCATTCTTCCGTGTTCGCACTTACATGCACGGATGACGTAACCATAACTCTGGGGTGTAGTGACATTCATCTTGAATCACCTGATTTGGCCCCTTTTCCACCAGCTCTGCGTTGCTTTCCTCACACGATGCGCTGCATCGCGCTTCGAAAAGCGCCTTAATCTGCTGAAAAATGACCTCAAATCCC
>CAYYHN010000007.1:0-17803 GCA_964471245.1 uncultured Rhodothermaceae bacterium
ATCAGGTTGATGACGTGCTTGGAGGTAGTTCGTTAAAGCAGTTGTTGCTTCAGGGACAACACTAGCAATGCCAATTAAAACGTTTGTTTTCTGGAGAAAGGGATTAAGCGGTGCGAAAGTTGCATCATTGAAGACGTTAGGGTCGGTAGAAATGTGAAGCTCATTCAGCAAGGTTGTACCACGGAATAAGCCGCCCTTGATCGAACTATTGCCGATGTCCAAAGCAAGCGTTTTGGAGGAGCCAAGTTGTGACGAAAGTAGTTCAAAACGAGTAGGCATACGGGCAATACTGTACGACGGATTAGGAGGCGGATGCGGAGGAAAACTGAAACGTACTCGAGGTTAAAGCAATGGCGACCGCATAAACTGGTTCATATCAAAATATAGTCTCTCTGAAAAGAGATCTGAAAAAGCATAGACCCCCTGAATTTTATAAATAGTTTTTCAGAGGGATTGGGATCAAAAAAGACTTGGTATGTTATGCAACGTAGGTGATAAAGCCGGTTTGCTTGGTCAAGTGACAACCTCATTTGTAAAATTGCCATAAATGTCTGATCAAACACTCGTACAAGGTCTTCGTACTCGATTAGCTTCTATAGAACAGCGCATCGAAATGGCGTGCCTAAAATCTGATCGCTCGCCGAAAGAGGTCACATTACTTGCTGTTTCCAAAACATTCCCCTTGGACGTAATACAAGCTGCGCAGCAATTGGGCTTGGCTCACTTTGGTGAAAACAAAGCACAAGAATTAGAGCGAAAGGCTAATGTCATACCGGGCAAGCAAGCCGGAGGTACAGTGACGTGGCATATGATTGGGCATTTACAACGAAATAAGGCCAAAGTAATCGTAGCCCATGCTGATGTGTTTCATGGGTTGGACAGTTTACGACTAGCCCATGCACTCAACCGAAAGTTGGCTGACGCAAACCGGACATTATCATGTTTTGTTCAAGTCAACATTTCTGGGGAAGCATCTAAGGCTGGAGTGATGCCGGATGCTTTACCTGAATTATTGGCACAGGCTACCACACTACCGTATCTGCGCATAAAGGGGCTGATGACACTCGCTTCGCCAACCAACGACCCCGAAGACGTGCGACCAGAGTTCAGACGAATGCGCGAATTGCGAGATAGATGGAATACTCAGCATTCGACGTCCAAGCAATTGCCTTGGTTATCGATGGGCATGAGTGGCGACTTTGATGTCGCAATTGAAGAAGGCGCCACACATGTACGCGTCGGAAGTGCGTTGTTCGGGGCACGCCATTACGTGTAAGGGGAGCGTACCATGCGGAAGCTTTCGCCTTCCGTAAACAAATGTGTATCTTGGGCAATCAGTGTCTGATTCTGTTCACTGATGACACAGGCGGTCAACTCGTGTCCGCTAACACAAGGTAAAAAGTGGTATGAAGATTTCAGCACTGGAGATTCGCAAGCAGGAATTCTCAAAAGCCTTTCGGGGTTTTGAAGTCGATGAGGTACAGTCGTTTCTTCAGATGATTGCAGGACAGTGGCAAGATTCGCTCGACGAGCAAGAACGCTTAAAAAGCAAAATTCGCGAGCTTGAGATGAAGTTGACACACTATGTCCATGTCGAGGAGGCGCTTCAGGAAGCATTGCAAACTGCGCGTGAATCGTCTCGACAAACGATCGAAGCTGCTGAGAAGAAAGCGGCAGCCATTTTAGCTGAGGCCGAAACACGGGCAGTAGAAATCACGCGAGGTGCTGAAGAAGAGCGGCATCAAATTAAACGCGAGACAGCTAAGATTAGTGGACGACGGAAGGAGATAATCGCTCGTTTGCGCGCTTTTCTCATGTCAGAAATGGAGTTGCTCGCCCATTTCGACGGCGAAGATCCCGTAGGGTTCATTAAGTTATTACCTGCTGAACAGCAAAGGGACGGTCAGCAACGCGCTCGCCAGTTATTACAGAATAATACGGCTGATTTATTCGAAGGAACTCCAAAAGAAGAGGTTGAAGAAGAAACGCCAGAACCTGACGTGATTTCTGATAGTGAACTGAATCAATTAGTTGAAGCAACATTCCAAGAAGCCATTGCAGGTGCTGACAGTCCCGACAACCCTCCGTCAACGACCTCGACTAAAGTTCCGACACCACCGAGACCGGCTACGCAAGTTCCGCCTAAAGTGCCTATATCTGAGCCAGCAGCCCCAGCGGTAGAGTTTTCAGCAGCTACATTTGATGGTCTTGAAGAGTTTGTTGCCTCAGCCGCAGATATTGAGGCACTTGATCGGCAGCCCAAAGCACCAATCTATGAGCCGACACCCAAGCCAGCACTTCCGATTCCTGAGCCGGTTGCCAATAAGGCTGAACCAGCTAGCCCAGCCAGACCACCTGCTGAGGATTCTACGCAGAACGAAGCACCATCAGCAACTGAGCCAAGCCCTATGTTTGTTCCACGTCCTCGTTGGCGGCGAAAATCACTGGTGGCCCCAACGGATGAATTCACACCGCCCAATCCGAACGAATCAAAAAGTGTTGCGGCCTCTTCAGAAGAAATCGATAAAATAGGACGCCTCCTTGACGACTTAGATGCCTAGCCGTGTGTTCAATCGTCCAGACTAAAAAACTCATGGTCAAGTCGTTTACCTAGTCCGGTCTCGGGCGATTGGTACACCTTGGATTTAGAGAAGTAACTTGGTGACGCATTTCTAGATTGCCTTTTTTCTATTCTATCAAGTTCATTTTAAACTGTAGCTACGCTAAAGGGCGGCGATTCTTCACCTAGTGATCAGTGCATTGAGTGAAAACCGACCCTGATTCAGCACGAGATATGTGTTAGGCAGTGCGCTCATTTTCCTCGCCTTGGATAGATGGACGATGACAACATTTGGGACGAAAACCGGTGGGAAGCATATTTACGTGAGCGCGATAAATATGCGCAGCACTACATGAGACTCTTTTTTGACTTTTTAGCACTTCACCCTCCTCCTCAATCCGACGATTCAATCCAACGCGATCAGTGGCTGGCGCTTTGGGCACGCTACCTGACATTACATGGACTTCGTCCAGACCAGTTTCCAATATCGTTTCTCTTCGATGACGATCACCGTGAGCACCATGAAGTTTGGCTCGATGCCATTCGTACCGCTGGGGTCGGAGAAGAGGGGGGTATTGCAGACCTTTCTATCTATACACAAACGCAGCAATTGGCATTGGAAGTACTGGCGTGGTCGAATACGCTATCGGTTGATCTGAAAGACAGCACCTTGGTTCAGTTTTGTAATGCGTTGCTACTAATTCCTGCCCAGTTAGCAAAGGGGCACCAACTAGGATTTGACCGCGAACAAATCGGAGGAAATATTGCCTGTTGTAAGCGAGCACTCAAGGCTGCAAATGATGCGTTGAAGCTGCTAGGTGAGTTGCGCCACGCCGACTGCATGGATCCGTCACATTATATGCATGTTTATGAGGCTACGTACGAAGCACGAAATGCCGTCGGCCTTTACATTCAGCAATTGCGAAATAGGTTTAATCTTGGCATTGATTAGCTCCTCTACAATGCTCAGTGCATGTTTACGGTTTTGCTAAGGAAGAATAGCGGTCGCTTGGTTTAGTACTAAATTGCATGAAGCACGAATACGCCCCATTTAGCTTTTCATTCACTGAGGATGTACCTGACCTTCTTGCGCAGCTTAACTGTTCGCTGGTGTTATCTACGTATCAGGCTGGGAAACTTATTGTGTTGAGTCCGCAAGGGGAGGCTATGGTTCAGTTGACGCGCAATTTCAAGAAGCCAATGGGGTTGGCCGTAGACGGGGAGCGGTTAGCTGTTGCAACGCAATTCGAGATCGTCGTGCTGGGGCAAGCAAAGAAGTTAGCAGATGGGTATCCCAAAAAGCCCAAACACTATGATACGCTTTACGTGCCGCGTGGAACATTCTTTACTGGACAGATCGACGTGCACGATATGGCTTGGGCGGGTGATACGCTTTGGGGCGTCAACACGCGGTTTTCTTGTCTCTGCACGTTTGATATGCACCACAGCTTTCGGCCTGCATGGACACCATATTTTATTAGCGATTTGCAGCCTGAAGATCGGTGTCACCTCAATGGAATGGTACTCGAAGACGGAACACCTCGCTATGTAACCGCACTAGGCCGAACGGATCATCGTAAAGGATGGCGTGAACATCGTCAGACCGGTGGGATTGTAATGGATGTGTTGAGCAACGAAATCGTGCTAAATGGGCTGCCCATGCCGCATTCACCGCGTTTAATTCGAGGTAAACTTTTTATTGTCACCTCTGCCGACGGGGCTTTATTGTGCATCGATCCAGAACGGGGCACGGCTACTGAAGTCCTAAAGGTGCCCGGTTTTGCGCGAGGGCTTTCGCAATGTGGCGATTATCTCTTTGTTGCCCATTCCCGGATACGATCTAAACATGCTTTCTCCGATCTTCCAATTGCAAAGCAAGAACAATATCCTGGTGTTACGATCATCCATTACCCGACAGGTAAGGTTGCCGGCTCTATACGCTACCTTGCATCATGTGAGGAAATCTATGATGTGTACCCGTTGATTGGTGTAGGAGTACCTGGGCTTTTAGGAGTAATGCACGACATTCATCGGCGGGGGATTGTGATGCCTTCGGGGGCATGGTGGACACGACCTCGAAAAAAAGCTGGCGAAGCAAAAGCAATAACCACCACCGAACGTACCTGAAAAGAAACAAGAATAGTTTATTCCTTTCCCATTCGCGCCGATAACTTATGCCAAATAGTGGTGACTAATTGGCAAGTAGTACATGAGGCGGTAATCAATGAGTGTGGGAACCCAGCAGATTATACGTGTCTTTCAGCGCGCACTTGAACATCACCAAGCCGAACGTTTGGAGCAGGCCTCCATCTTGTATCGCAAGATCTTAGATAAAGTGCCTACACACGCCGGCTCGATGAATATGCTTGGCGTGATTGCTCTCGAAGATGGAAAACACCGTGAGGCAATAAGCTACATTCACAATGCGATTCGTATCAATCCGCAAGTCCCTTCATTTTATAACAACCTAGGCTCGGCTTTACTAGCAGAAGGGGAAGTGAAGGCGGCAGAACAAGCCTTCAAGAATGCCATTATTCTCAAGTCTAGCTATGCAGGTGCAAAATACAACCTTGCCAACCTATACATTGAGCACCATCGAGAAGCGGATGGGTACAACCTCTATCAAGAGATTATAGCTGAGTCGCCAACATTTATTGATGTCTACCGAGGTTGTAGTCAGCTGCTTATGCAACGGGAACAGTGGTTTGAAGCAGAGAAGTTGCTTCGGCTGGCTGCAAAAAAAGCACCTCAGGATGCAGATATATTTTTTCGATTAGCTGAGGTTATGCGGGTGCAAGGGCGGAACGAGCCTGCATTAGTCAGTTATCGCCGGTGTCTTGAGTTGGATGGTTTTCATATCAACGCACTCTACCAACTTGGTGATTTGTTGCGAACGATTGGGGAGTATGATGAAGCCGTAGATTACCTTCGGCTTGCGTTGCAGCGAGAACCCCTATTCGCCGAGGCACAGTTTAGCCTTAGCCAGTGTCTTGAAGGTTTAAATCGACTTGTGGATGCCGAGGAGGCTTACCGGAGGACCTTGGCCTTAGACCCTAAGATTCCAGCGCTTACACACCTTCATCTTGCAATGGTGCGCCGGAAGGTATGTGATTGGTCAGGTGATGTGGATGAAGTGGAACAGCTGATACAGCAGACCGAGAAGCATATTAGGACCAATCATGTCGTTCCACTCCCTGTATTCTACCTAGACTTATTTCCTGTTCAAGACAAATTGCGTTTTGCCGTGGCGCGCCACCATGCGCGAACGGTCGAGAGAAAAGTTGCTCCGCTCAAAACACGCAACGCCTTTGAACACACACGTGTACGATCTGGGCGGTTAAAGGTTGGTTATGTAAGTACTGGCTTCAATGAACAAGGTATTGGCCCGATTGTGCACGGCCTCTTTAGACAGCACGATCGTTCTGCTTTTGAAGTCTACGCATATAACCTCGCACCGCATAAGGATAGCTACACAGAGCGTGTACGGCGAAGTGTAGATCATTTTATTGATAGCGCAAATATGGCTCCAGAGGCGCTAGCACGTCGTATCAACGAAGATGGAGTGCATATTTTAATTGACATGAGTGGGTATTCCGCCTTCGCTAAACCAGAAGTGTTTGCAATGCGCCCTTCACCCGTGCAAGCACACTACTTTGGTTATTTAGGTACTATGGGGGCTAGCTTTCTCCCATACGTTATTGTCGATCAGCATGCTGCGCCTGAGGACGTTGTCAAGTCATGGCGAGAGGCTTGTGTATATCTACCTGAGACGATGGTGGCGGCAACGCAGCTAAAAGTCTCGGCCAAGCCATTTTCTCGGGAGAAAGCCGGGTTGGATCCTGACACCTTCGTGTATTGCTGTTTCAACGATTCCCAGAAAATAGATCCAACGGTCTTTGAATGTTGGATGCGGATATTGAAGCAAGTCCCAGATAGTATGCTTTGGTTGTACGATCAGGGCATCACACGACCTAAGATGCACCTCCACAAAGTGATGCGATCACATGGTATTGATACAGGACGCGTACGATATGGGAAGCAGCTGCCACTTGATGAGCACTTAGCTCGATTCCGGGCAGCCGACCTCTATCTCGACACCTTTGTAAGAAATGCGCGCACTATGGCTATTGGTGCGCTCTATACAGGTTTGCCTGTGCTCACTATGACCGGGCAAACGTTCCAAAGCCGAATCGGCACCAGTCTAGTTGAAGCGGCTGGCGCCCCTGAATTAATCTGTACCAACGAAAATCAGTACATAGAGAAGGCAGTTTGGTATGCGCGCAATCGGGATGAGTTGAAGTCGTTACGACGTCGCATGGTGCAAGATCGTGACAAACAACCCCTGTTCAACACCAACTATTTTGTCTCTCATTTGGAAGAAGCCTATCGAAAGATGTGGGAACAATACGAAAGTGGTATACGACCAACAACAATACGTATCGAGCCCAAATCGAAGTTAGCGCGTGCTAGCTAGCGCACGGAGATAGAGAGTAACTGTCGAGCTTGGACACTACCGTGCGTTTCTGTGAGGGTACGCAAGGCTTCCGCTTGTTTGAGCAGTTGTTGTTCAGCAGGGCTGCGCGCCGATGTAAACCAAGCTGAAGCTGCACGCGCATTTAGTGTGGCTGTTAGCTCTTCGATAAAAGTTTTGGGCAAAGGAAGAGCGCGAGTTCGGTAGGTACCGGGCGCAAGCCCTGCAGCCTCTGCTGCAATCTCAATAGCTGTGTCGAGGCCGCCTAGTACGTCTACAAGTCCCAATTCCTGCGCTTTTGAACCCATCCATACGCGCCCTTGCGCAACAGCATCTACATTGGCTGTGCTCATACCCCGGCTATCAGCTACCAGCGATAAAAATTGATTATATGTAGCTTCAGTTGAGCGTTGTAGGCGTTGCCGTTCCGCTGGAGACCAAGCGCGCAAGCCGGAGAACATGTCGGCGTAAGGGCTTGTGCGGACACCATCGTACGTGATGCCGAGTTTGTCTTCAAACAAACCACTCATATCGAAAAACGTAGTGAACACGCCGATCGAACCTGTGATAGTCAAGGGGTTGGCAACAACAGTATCAGCAGCCATAGCCATCCAATACCCACCAGAGGCTGCGACTCCGCTCATAGATACGATTACAGGCTTCACAGCTGCAGTACGTTCAATTTCACGGCGCATGGCATCGGCAGCAGGGGCGGAACCTCCGGGGGAATTTATTCGGACAACGACGGCTTTGGTGCTGCTCCGCTCGCGTGCAGAGGCCATTGCTTCAGCAAACGTCTCGGTGCCCAACGTCGTCGTACCCAAAAGTGGATTCGGCGTATCGCTACTTTCACCCGTCATAATGGCTCCCTCTGCAAAGACAACCGCAATAGTACCTTCGTCGCCAGTAGTGAGGCCAGCCTCAGAAGGGGAGACGCGCAGGTAATTGCTCAAAGAGAAATATGGTACGTCTTCGTCTGCATCCAACCCAAGGCGTGCACGCACGACATCGTCAAGTTGATCTGGGTAGAGCAAGGCGTCGAAAAGGCCGGCTTGCGCGCCTTCGCGTGTTGTAAGTAGCAGGTTGTCTTCTAGCAGTTGCTCCACAGCACGCGGCGTCATACCGCGTCCTTCGCTGACGGCTTCAACAAATGTGTCGTTGATCGTGTCAATCAAGGCTTGTAATTGCTGAGCGTTTTCAGGGGAGAGGTCAGCACGTTCGTACGTCTCAACAGCGCTTTTGAAGGTGCCCGCCCGAACGATTTGTGGCTCTACACCAAGTTTGTCGAGGGCATTGCGGTAGTACTCCACGGTGATTTCGAAGCCGTTGAACTCGAACAACGCTTCGGGTGAAGCGAACATGCTATCAGCCGCACTGGCAAGGAAATAGTTCGCTTCATTGATCATGTAGTCGCCCGTATAGACGTAGAGCGGTTTGCCGGTTGATTTATACTTGATCATGGCACGACGAACCTCTTGCATGGTAGACCACGAACCGCTTACGCCCTGTAATTCGATGACGACAGCATCAATGCGATCGTCGACAGCAGCTTTTCGGAAGGCTGATACGAGATCATGCTGGTCGTACTTTTGCTCGTTCCCAAAAGCTTGGTTGAGTGGGTCACCCGAAACGAGTTCCTGAAGGGGGCCGCCCAGCTTCATCTGGAGTACGGAACCGGGACGAACACGAGGCGTGGGATCTGCGCTGGTCGCTACGGCAATCAAGAAGAGAAAACCAAACAGCATGAGGATGCCGAGTGCGACAAAAGTACCTAGCGTGCTGGCAATAAGGGTTGAGAGGAAACGCATATATCGTAATGAACTAGTGCAAACGAAGTCCTTTGTGCAGGTACCCTGCAAAGGGAAATAGAGAATACCCAACGACATGGATGCCGTATTTGACTACTATATTCCGCAATTACACCCTTTAGCGGTTCACTTTCCGATCAGCTTAGTGCTGGTCGCATGTGTGGCTGCTTTAGGATGGGCTGTGCAAGGCAAGGCATACTGGTTTCGCGCCACATGGTTGCTCATGACCACGGGTTTCATAGGTGCTTTATTTGCCTATTTCACGGGCGATGCCATGTATGAGCAATCCGAAGGCACCCCAATGGTAGACTTGTTGGTTGATCATCACGAGCAAGTCGCTTTATTTGCCGTTATTGCAAATGGGGTGTCATGGGCTGTTTGTTCACTCATTGGTCTTAGTCGGCGAGCGAAACTAGATGAACAGCCTGCCAGCATTCGGTGGGGACTTGGGGTGATTGTTCTAATAACAGCGATCCTGATTACATGGACCAGCCATGTCGGTGGAACGATGGTTTGGGGAGTGCCACGATGAGTAGCAACGCTTATATGGCTGTCCTTTAAAGTAGACGAAAGAAGTGGTGATCCCTTAAAAATAGGCGGGAAAGGCAGATTTGCATTCTTGGCACGCAATTGTCAAGTGGGAGGTCTAGGCAGTCTGGGGGAGGCTGCATTCACCTTTTCCATCACCAACCGGAGACGATCATGCGAGATCATTTACCACGCAGACGCGCCGGGTTCGTTTGCCTTTTGTTGGGACTCTTCTTAGTCCTTGCCCCATTTGATACGTTTGCGCAGAACCGCGAGCGTGGCCGAACCTCCTCCACGACACGTACATCCGAACGCGCCGAAACACGGTCGAATGAACGCGGCAAAGCCGAGCAAGCCACCCGGAACCGTGGGACAACGCAACGCTCCACACAACGCGGAACTTCACGAACACGCAACTCGGAAGCATCACGCAACCGCTCGGCGACGCAACAGCGGTCGCGTTCCGCAGAGCGGAACCGTTCGACGGGGCGCACCACCGAGCGTTCGACAACCCGCTCCACTACGCGGACGACCGAGCGCGGTACGACTACACGTTCGACGACACGCTCTACAACGCGTACAACCGAACGCGACCGTAACAATAGCCGTGGCACAAGCCGAACAGGCAATGAACGGTCATCTTCGCGCCAGACGGGTATTGCTGAGCAGCAGCGAGGTACGCTTCAGCGCGACCGAGGTCGCAATGGGCAAGTGGACCGAAATCCACGTGTCAATGATAACCGACGCGGTGACAATGGTCGGAATACACGAGATGGCACGCGTCGTAGCGGCGTAGATCGCGACGACCGTCGCAACAACAACGGACGGGTTACCCGCGATGGCAGCCGCCGAAATGGTGTAGAGCAGGGAAACCGCTCACGCTATCGGAATCCAAACTACCGTCCTGAGTCCGTACGCCCGCGCTACACGCGCCGTGATGCTTATCGCCATAAGCGGTTTTATGGCAATCGCCATTACCCAACGTACCGCCGCTCACACGTGCACATCCACGTCGATCTACATTGGCCTTGGGTTCGTCGCTACAACCGGCATTGGGCCCCGCGTTATCGCTATCGTCAGGTCGTCTACGTCGATGCGGGCTGGGGACGTCATCGTAGAACCTCACGTGTAGAAGTGCGCACGACGTATAGCCATCAGGTGACCTACGCCAACCATGAATATGCCGAATTGGATCTCTACATTGAGGCCGTCGAACTGTATCAAAATGGCCGATATCTGGGTTACATTGACCGTATACCTAACAACCTCAGTCGATTGGAAGCCACCGTGTACCGCGATGGGTACGTGCACTTCAACCGCAACATTTTCGTGGTTGGCGATGCGCAATCAGGGTTTGAAATGATCTCGACGCGCCATTACGATGGACACATTCTTGATCGCTACGACCGTCGCCATGGGTACAAGGTTGGTCGGGTGGACTTCAGGCGTGGTCGTGTGGTGGAGCGCCGTAACAGCCGTCTATTCGATCCATACGATTTCGCAGGTTTCGTCCCCATCTCATTGCTACCCGAAGATGAAGGCTGGCTTTGGGACAAAGGCTTCGAATCTGTCAGTTCGCACTACGATGACTATGACTACTACTACGGTTCCACCTACGACCCGTATGTCGATGAAGCGTATGATGCGTACGGGCAGCGGCAGTCCGGAGCCGTTTACTTGAAAGCGCCGAGCGAACAGGCTGCACCACGCGGACAAACCTCCGGGACCAATGTGGGTACGGCTTCGTCGAGCCTCAGTCGCTCGGATGAAGTATCCTACCGGACCCAACGTGGAGCCAACATTCAACTCCGCCGAGAAATGCAAATCGAACGGATCAACTAAGCATTCGTCTCAATTTCCAACTCAAAGGTGTATGCTGGCTTACCGCGTCGCTACTTGCCATGTGCAGGTAGCGGCGCGGCTTTTATGTTCAGGGAAGAACCACGAAAAAAGCATATGAGCATTGTTGGTGCGAAACACCTAGCGTGATCCAGCGGTTCGTATGTCCATTGTGTACTTCTGCCAAGGTGGCAATCATCTGCCGTTTCGTCCTATTTTGATCACCATATTAGACTCGGCAAGGCTTTTGCTAATGCGAAAATTGACGTGAACAGGTTTTCCAAACCATACCGTCCGAAATCTGAAGCGGACCTAAGCGAGCGGGAACAGGAGATTCTGCGGCTTGTGGTGCGCAGTTTCATTGACACTGCGGGACCGATTGGGTCACGGTTTTTGAGCAAGCGATACACGCTTGGGCTCAGCGCTGCGTCCATTCGGAACACGATGAGCGACCTCGAAGACCTCGGGTATCTCGACCATCCGTATACATCGGCCGGGCGCGTCCCGACGCGGCTTGGCTTTCGTGCATTTGTGGATGAGTTGATGGAATCCCCGGTACTTTCAACGTCCGAAAAGAAGACCCTCAAGGCCGAACTCGAACGGCTGGTTGGCCGCAACGAGCAGTTGTTGCGCGAAAGCACTCAGTTGCTGGGCCGCCTGACGAACCTGCTCGGCGTCGTCTTGACGCCAGCAATGGATGAGGGGGTACTCGAACGGTTGGAAATCGTCGCGTTATCGTCGACCCGCGCCATGTTCATTCTAAGTGTGCAAGGTGGCAGCATTCGCACCATCGTTGTTGAAGTAGAATCCAGCCTTGAGCGGAGTGACCTCAGCTATGTGGTAAGTATGCTCAACGAGCGCTTGGCTGGTCTTACGCTAGCCGAAGTTCGACGTACGTGCGAGGATCGTCTCCGCGACCTCGATGACCGAAAAACGGGTTTGGTGCAGCTCATTCAGCAAAGCTCAGCACTGTTGTTTAACGATGAACCGGTTACTAAGCGGGTGCGCATCGGAAGTGCTCAGGAACTCGTGAAACAGCCGGAGTTTCGGCAGCCAGAAGCACTGCGCAACCTGATGGGTTTGCTCGAAAGCGATGACGCGATTGTCCAACTGCTCCAAGAGCCGTTGAGTGAAGCCGTCAATCGGCTCGGGGCAGCGCAAGTCGTTATTGGTCGGGAGCACGAGGATGCCGCCGCACGGTATAGTGTCGTCGCCGCCCAATACCAGATGGGTGCCATGCGCGGTACTATCGGTGTGATTGGTCCCATGCGCATGGATTACGCCCGTGCGGTTTCGCTCGTCGAAGGGATGGCCGCCTTGCTAACTGATGTAACTTAATTCACCCAGTACGAGTAGCCGTCTACGGCCAAGATTACACCGGAAGATTTAACTATGGCAAAACGCCGAGATTCAAACGCATCCACACCGGAAACGAATATTGATCATACAAAGCCTGAAGTGGCCCTTGAAGACGCTCCTATGGAAGATATAGATGTTCATTTAACCGAAGAGTTTGCGCGGCAAGGACGCGTCATTGATGGACTGAAAACACGCGTCGAGGAGCATTCGTCTGAGATCAATGCCGTACGTAAAGCTCTCCAACAAGCCGAAGCAGAACGCGATGCTGCCTTGGCTCAACTTGCAATGCAAGCACCAGCCACGCTCAATGTGGTAAGCGATGACGCGTTGGTCGTAGCTCGTGATGCTGCTCTGGCAGAGCAAGCTCGCTTGGAGCAGGAACTGGCCAAGACTACGGAGCAATTGATGCGTCGCGCAGCCGAGTTTCAAAATTATCGCCGTCGTACTGAGCAAGAGCGCCTTGGCCTGATAGATATGGGTAAAGTGATGGTGCTCAATCCGCTACTTGATGTCTTGGATGACTTTGAACGGTCACTCGAGGCTGCAAGTCATTTCGAGGGTGCCGCGACTGATCAGGGTTTTGCCAACCTCAAGCAAGGTGTAGACCTCGTACATCGGAAGCTACTTGATTCGGTGCAGCGTCTAGGTGTAGAGCAGATTGAAGCTATTGGCGTGTTGTTTGACGAGAACTGGCACGAGGCAATGATGCAACAGGCTGCACCACCGGGGATTGAGCCCGGAATGGTGGTGGGAGTGTTACAAGAAGGGTACCGCCTCGGCGACCGGGTCATCCGGCACGCCAAAGTCATTGTGGCGGCTTAATCGGAGAAGAGACGCATCATGCGCGATTATTACGAAATACTTGGTGTCGACCGCGGAGCCGATGATACGACAATCAAAAAGGCTTACCGCAAGTTGGCACTGAAATACCACCCCGACAGGAACCCTGACGACCAAGAGGCCGAATCCCGCTTCAAAGAGGCCGCCGAAGCCTACGAAGTGCTTTCAGATCCTCAGAAACGGCAGCGGTACGATCGTTATGGACACGCAGGGTTGCGTGGTAATGGCAACGCTGGACCTGGTGTTGGATTCGATAACATCAACGACATCTTCAGTGCCTTCAGCGACATCTTTGGGGGGAGCAGCATCTTTGATGATTTCATGGGTGCACGTGGCGGAGGACGAGGACGTGGGCGCCGTGGTGGTCGTACCGGAGGCGATCTGCGTATCAAGTTGCCACTTTCGCTGGAAGACATTTCTGAGGGTGTAGAAAAAAAGATTAAAGTTCGCAAATTCGTCGGATGTGATGTTTGCAACGGTGCAGGTGCAGAGAACGGCGAAGCGGGTTACGATACCTGTCCTACTTGCCAAGGGACGGGTGAATTGCGCCGAGTTTCCCGGTCAGTTTTTGGGCAATTTGTCCAGATGGAGATCTGTCCTAAATGCCAAGGAGAAGGACGCATTATCCGTAATCCATGCAGCAAATGTGTGGGCGAGGGGCGCATCAAAGGCGAAGAGACCATCAGTATTACGGTGCCTCCAGGCGTACTGGAAGGCCATTACTTGACGCTCAGAGGGGCGGGAAATGCCGGCATCCGAAATGGCGTGCCGGGTGATTTGCGCGTCGAGATCGAAGAGAAACCTCATGAGCACTTTTCACGTGATGGCCTCGATATTTTCTACGATCTATATATCTCGTTCCCTGATGCTGCCTTGGGCACCGAAGTAGAAGTACCTACCCTACGTGGTCGGGCACGATTACAAATCGATGCCGGGATCCAGTCTGGGAAAATCTTGCGGATGCGGGAGCGTGGCTTGCCGGAACTCAACAGCAGCCGCCGTGGCGACCAGATGGTTCGGGTGAATGTGTGGACGCCGCGCAACCTGACGGAGGAAGAAGAACGCATACTTCGAAAGATGCAACATTCCCCATCGTTTGCACCCAAGCCCGAAAAGCAGGGGAGCACGCGTTCGTTCTTTAGTAGGGTGAAGGACGTTTTTAGCTGATGATTTTAGGAATACGGACGTAAAGTTCGTTCAAAAACAGATTGGCGCGGGTTTGGTTCAAACCAAATCCGCGCTTGTACGTTTGGGTGTCATCCGAGACTGCGGCGATTTCCTCGTAAGTCTGGTACGAAAGTAGTTACTTGAGACCTTGAGGACGAACGTCCTCAACCACATCCGTTGATCAAAGAAGTACAGGGGCATGGAGCAGGTTCACGTGATGGATGGCGCACAACTCAAAGCCGTGATGCGGCATGTACCGTCGCCCGTAACGGTGCTAACAACGGCCATGCACGGCGAAATCCGAGGCGCGACGATTGGGTCATTTACCAGCGTTTCGCTCGATCCACCGCTCATTTCGTTCAACGTGCAGCACGGCACCCAAATGCATGACGCCTTAGTCGATGCGCCGTGGTACACAGTGCACATCTTGGCCGATACACAGGCGTACTTGTCGAATCACTTCGCCATCCCAAACCGCTCCGGCGATGAGCAGTTTGCTAGCGTGCCCCATCACCTTGATGCCAATGGGATTCCGGTGTTGGACGAGTCGCTGGCCGTCTTGGCGTGCCGCGCCTACCGTATGTTTGAAGCAGGCGACCACACCGTATGCATCGGCGAAGTGATTCGCGTGGAGGCTCCCGATGGTGAAGCCCAGCCGCTTATTTATTTTGACCGAAGCTACCGAGCGATTGGCAACGAAGTCCAGTCGGTCCTGTTGTCGTCTACAAATCGGGGATCCAACGCTTCGGAGTAAGCTCCCACGCCAAAGAGTGCGAAATCGTATTTCGCCGGATCGTTGGCGTCGAACTGCTTGCATGAAGCCGTCAACTCCGTTGCCGCTCGCCAGTCGTTGGCCTTGCGGTTGAGCAATCCCAGCGCACGTGCTTGCCGTCCGGAGTGCACATCAAGCGGGAGCACCAATTGGTTCGGTCGGATGTTTGTCCAGATGCCGAAGTCGACGGGGCCGGGACGCACCATCCAGCGCAAATACATGCAGAGGCGTTTGCAGGCGCTTCTGGCTTTTGGCCGGGCGAGGTGTTTCCGTAGGCGAGGTGGCGTTTCCGGATGACCTTCTAGTAAACTTTTGCTGAAGCCTTGAATGGCGGGGCCGACATCAGCGTCTTTCCCCATCATGTGTCGTGCAAAGAGCGCCTCGATGGTGTTATGCTGGCGCAGAGCGCTACTCAAGTTCCGCGTAAACCAGTGGGCATCGATGGGCTGAAACGTGCGATGCTTGAATCCTGCCAAAGCATCTCGGCCTTGCCCTTCGCCATAGTCGTAGACGAAACGGTAGGGCTGGTAATGCATGCGTTCGCAAAGATCCGCCATCTTGTTCAGGATCGTTTTGCGTTGTCCCCACGCCAGCAGAGCGGCATAAAGGCCAATCACTTCTTGGTCGCGTGGATCATCGAAGCCACGCGGGATGGCAATGGGGTCGTCTTCGATAAACGAAGGCTGCTCATAGCGAGCAACAAGGCCGTCGAGGTAGGTCTGGAAGGTGCGCAGGTCGTCTGGTGACGGACGTTTCATGGCGGTACAGTCGGCATGGAGAAAAGAAACAAGGCCGAGCATAAGAGCAACGCGGGGTTCGGTTCCGCATGTAGGTGATGGACTGACACGCTGGACCGGTAGATGACTTAGGTGCTACACGCCAAAACACTGGCTACTTCGTACGACCTCAAAGGGTACCCTTGGTAGCGTAACCGCTTGACTTGCCAACATTACCCTGTGAGGCTTCTATATGGAACTCCCGCAATACGTTTACAGCTTTGGTGGTGGCCGCGCCGATGGCGACCGTACGATGAAATCGATTCTCGGCGGCAAGGGGGCGAACCTTGCGGAGATGAGCGCGATTGGCCTACCCGTTCCGCCGGGGTTCACCATCTCAACAGAAGCCTGTGCCGCCTTTTACAGCGAAGGTAAACAATGGCCACTCGGTTTACACGACCAAGTGAGAGCGGCACTCCGCGAACTCGAACGTACCTACGGTGGCATCCTAGGCGATCCCGAGCACCCGATCTTCTTGTCCGTGCGGAGTGGTGCGGCACTTTCGATGCCAGGCATGATGGACACCGTCCTCAATCTCGGCCTCAATGATCGGATGGCCGAAGCCCTCGCTCGGTTTACTGGCAATGAACGTTTTGCCTACGATTCATACCGCCGCTTCATCGACATGTTTGGCGACGTAGTAATGGGGGTCCCACACGAGTATTTCGAAGAGGCCATTACCGCAATGAAAGCCGAACGCGGCGTTAGCCTCGATACCGAATTGACAGCGGAAGATTTGCGCGAACTGGTGGACCGCTACAAGGCCATCTATCGCCAGCAAACAAGCTACATGTTCCCCGATGAGCCGGTTCAGCAACTGCGCTACGCGATTGAAGCCGTGTTCAAGTCGTGGAATAGCAAACGGGCGCAGAAGTACCGCGAGATCAACAAGATCAAAGGTTTGCTCGGTACAGCTGTCAACGTGCAAGCGATGGTCTTTGGCAACATGGGTGAGTCGAGCGGCACGGGCGTGCTGTTCACGCGCAACCCCGCTACAGGTGAGCCCAAACCATACGGGGAGTTTTTGGTCAATGCCCAAGGTGAAGATGTCGTCGCCGGGATTCGCACGCCGCAGCCTTTGGAAGAAATGGCCTCGGTCTTCCCTGAGACGTATCCACAACTCATGGGTGTGACACGTCGGCTGGAGCAGCACTACACCAACATGCAGGATATCGAGTTCACCATACAGGATGGCAAGCTTTATATCTTGCAGACGCGCAACGGCAAACGTACGGGCGCTGCAGCTGTGCGCATCGCAGTAGATATGTTCAATGAAGGGCTGATCAATCAAGCTACTGCCGTACGTGACCTCGTGGAGCCACGGCACCTCGAACAATTGCTGCACCCACGGTTCGCTGATGAAGTGGGGTGCAATGCGCGTGCCATCGCCAAAGGGCTGCCTGCGTCGCCCGGGGCAGCCGTGGGCAAAGTAGTCTTCACCGCTGAGGATGCCGAGGAAGCCTTTGCCAAAGACGAAAACGTGATCTTGGTACGCGTCGAGACCAGCCCTGAGGATGTCGGTGGCATGCACGCCGCGCAAGGTATCCTGACCTCACGCGGGGGCATGACGAGCCATGCGGCTGTCGTCGCCCGTGGTTGGGGCAAGCCGTGTGTGGCCGGTTGTGGTGACATCATCGTCAATTACAGGACGCGTTCCTTTACCAACGGACATGTGACGGTCCG
>CAYYHN010000008.1:0-17657 GCA_964471245.1 uncultured Rhodothermaceae bacterium
TGAAGCAGATTGATGCCGCGGTCTAGTGCATCCATGTCGCCATTCTGCTCGCCATAAACGATATAAGCCATGCCCTCATAGACCATTGCTTTGCTCCCCTGCTCATCCTGACGAAAATAGGGCACAAGGTTCGCTGGCCCTTGTGCTCGGACGGGCTGTACGGGCGCGTCGCGCTCAATCACACGCGTAAAGTGATCGGTAAAACTACTATGCGGTGTGCCTTCGGCTTCAACCATGGGCATATGGCATGCAATGCAGTTCGAGGTTGCCACATGATCCGCTTGAGCTGAAGCGGATACACGCTCGGCTAGCGAAGCCGTACTATGACAGGTCAGGCAGGTCGTGTTGAAGTACGCAGGCCCCTCGTCTCGAAAGCCTTCGTGTGGATTGTGGCAGGTCGTGCACGTCAGCGCGTTGGGCTGGCCCTGCGTCTCGATGAAGCATTCACTCTGCTGCATCCGGTCAGCATGCGAAATGACATCGATTTGCTCATTGTTGATGGGGGTCTCTATCGAGAACAACGCGACGTAATCAACCAATGCTTGCGAAGGCATGAAATCATAGGGTGTACGCCCATCACGAAGCAACGAAACCGTACCGCTCAAGTGGCATTGCTGGCACACATCCAGCGACCGTTCCAGCGTCAAGTGCGCTGGGTTGACAATGGTGTCGTCAACTTCATCGCTCGGCTCGGGATCGGCGAGGCGAGCTTCGACGTGCAGATCGCCAGGACCATGGCAACGTTCACAGCCAATACCAAGCGGCACGTCGACGTATTTACCATCAGTAAACGGCTCGGGGGTAGGATAGCTGTTGTGGCAAGCCATGCATCGGTCAGGCACGAGACGATCAAATCGCTTATTGCCTTTGTCATAGCCGGGACTGAAATCCCACTGTTCAGCTTGCGTGTACCATGTTATAGGCATTTGGTACACGCGTCCATCCTCTTCAGTTAGATAGGTTCGAGCTGCCGTTCCACTCCCGACGACATAGTCAATACGGCGTCGCATTTCGTGAAAGGGTTCGCCGTTTTCATCGACTAGATACTCTTCCTGAAAATAGCCATCCTCTTCGGCCACCATACGGTAGCGAAAGCCCGTCGGCTCGTGGATTACCTCTTCGCTTGGGAATGTCTCTACCAGTGTTTCAGGAGTCAAACGGTAGAACGATTGCGCCATACCGTGCTCTTGATAGCCTTGATAGGCTTCTTCATGGCAGGTGGCACAGGTGGCATCGCCTACGTAGGCAACTTCGGTGGATACATTGCGGAAGGAAATCGTGGTGGTTGCTTCAGGCGCTGGCGCTTCTTGCGTTGCGCAAGCTGTCAGTATAAGCAGCAGTGCTGCTCCAACCCATCGCCTCATCATGCTTTTAGGGATACTACGCGTGGAGGAGTAATGCCTTATCAATAGAGTTCGACCTACGATATGATACGAAGGAAGATCCTACTGCTTTTGCACCCACTTGAAGGAGGATACAATAAAAAAGGGATGGCTTGCTGAACAAGCCATCCCTTTAGAACCGTAAGCTTCTAGCGTTACAGCGTCACACCAAGCGTGAACATCTGTACGTCGTCGAAGAAGCTGTTCGTCGGACGGTAAGCGTAGTCGAATGTCAACTGCGTACCCGAGAACTCCAAGTTCAGACCGGCACCGAAGTTGCCAGACTGCCAGAAGGTCAGGTCAGAGTCGCCAACGACTTCGAAACCACCACGGAGGTAAAGCACTTCCATGAGGCCGACTTCGATACCACCAGCGTACTGGTCCTGATCGAACGAGTTCGAGCGGTAGTTGCCAAGCACCGTCACAACAGCGCCTGCGCCCACCTGACGGGCGTAGGAGACACCGAAGTTGAGGAGCGAAGGCAGCTGCATGCTCTCAGCATCGACTTTGACCGAGTTACGGAACAGGGTTCCATCAGGAGCCTGACCGGAGATCGTAGCCGAGCGGCTTAGAGCCGTACCATCGTAGGTCATGTCCGAACCGATGTTGCTCAGGCTCACACCGAGGCGCAGACCCGTTTCACCTACGACGTAGGTCATCCCTGCGTCGAAAGCCACGGCTGTACCCGTGATGTCATCGATGTTTTCCGAAACGGCCTTCAGCGTAACACCAGCCGCGATACGGTCGGTGAACTGGCGTGCGTAGGAGAACGCAGCCGTGATGAAGGACACGTTAAAGGTCAGGTCATTCACATCCGGCGTGTTTTCCGTCTGAAGCGGAATGTCGCCGAAGTCCCATGCGTTGATGGTGAATGCAACCTGGTTGTTGCCAATGCGCTGAGCAATGCCGAAGTAGTTGACACCGATATCGGCGACATACTCCATGCGGCTGAACATGGCACTGGTCCCGGTGTTGAGGGCAAGGCCCGCCGGGTTTACAGCTAGAGCTTCAAGGCCATTGAGGTTGGCCATGCCGCCCGTCAAGGAAGCACCCAAGGAAGCGTGACGCGCTGTCACGGGCACGAGCAGCTGAGCTGCACCGGCCGAACCGCGACGTTTGTCGTCCCCTGCTTGGGCTTCCAATGCACTCATCCCGATCAAAGTCACGATCAAGAAGAGGTGCATCAGGAGCTTGGACGTTTTTTTAATCATCTCTAAAGTCCTCTCTGATTTCAAATCTGGATTTGGTGGCTCACACCTTGTATTGGTGCGGCAGAGGCGGCCGCTCAGGCGCTAAGCCCGAGCGGACACCAAGCCACATTTAGAAGGTATTGAGCTGCACACGCTTCTTGACCACAGCGAACTTGATGACTTTCTCACCAACGCCTGGTACCTCGACGTGAATCAGGTAGACCCCGCTCGCGATCGGCAGGTTTTCCTGTGTCTGGAGGTCCCAAGTGAAGAGCGGGGAAGCACTGTTCTTGGTCAGCGTACGAATCAACGTACCGTTGATCGTGAAGATCGAGATGTTGGCTTGCTCGGGCATACCCGTGAAGCGCACCTCGTCAACCAACTGGCTCACTTCGTAAGCGGAGTGGCCTTTGTACGGGTTCGGCGAGATACCGATGTTGTCCAGCGCAGCAACTTTCTCTTCCTGCGTCTGCTCACGCGCACCAAAGCCTACCGTCGAAACAGCAAAGGCATCGCCTGGCTGGTTTGGCTTCGTCGTGACTATGCGGAAGGAAGTACCTGGCTCTGGCAGGTCTTGGTCGTAAGGACCGCCGATCTCACCACCGTTCCAGTTGAACACTACGATACGACCGATGATCTCGCCGCCAGACTCGACGCCGAAGAAGTCACCCTGCGATGGTGGAGCAGGGAAACCGTTGCCGCCAACTGGCCATGCCAGTGCAGCTGCTTCCCATGCATTGTAGCCACTTTCGCCTGGCGTCAGATCAGCAGGTAGGTAGAAGTATACCCAGTCAGACTCAGGGTCGTTGTTTGCGCTCGAACCTGAGTGGTCAAAGTCTTGCAGACCCCAGCCGTTCACATCCCAGTCGATGACGTAAGGAATCAGGCGGACATCGTCACTGGCATCGTCAGGCGTAGCAATACCGATGCGCCATAGTTCAAATGGCACCGGAATCACATCGAAGCCACGAACACCGAAGGCGTCCCAACCAAGGCAGCCTGCTTGGGCTACGTTAGCATTGTAAGCTGCGAGGCAGCGCTCCGTGAAGCGCCATTCGAAGTCATAAGGCACCAGGTTACCCCAGCCACCACGACCTTCGACCGTACGCGCGATGAACTGATCGTATGGACCACGCGAACCGTTGTCACCCGTGTGGATGATCCACGCGCCTTCCCCAACCTGCTGGCCACTGCTTGGACGGCCAAGGCCCGGGAAGCCCTGCCAGTCAGCCGAAGCGCCATCGGGCTCAGCCAATGGACCGGCTGCGTTCGAAACCGCTTGGAAGTCCAGGAAGCCGTTCGGTGCACCAAAGATGTTGAATGAGAGACCATCAACAACTTGGACCGCTTCGCCTTCTGCAGCAGCTGCACCGGTTGCCTCGAAGGCAACTTGACCGTCAAAGCCCTTCACACCCGTCGTCGTGTTGACGATGTCGTAGGTGATAGGACCAACAGAGGATTTCGATGCTGCGAGATCTTGTGAACCGTCTTTGACCGTTCCACGTGCATCTTCGTCGATTGCAACAACACGCTTGCCAACATTCGAGTCATCCGCACGGAAGAAACGCACTTCGTAGGTGTCACCTGTGATTGCAGCAGGGTTGATGACGTCAGCAGAAGCCGAACCGTTACCAACGTTGGCACCTCCAATGTCAGCAACGAAGTCAGCCGTACCACTTGTCTGTGCAGCAGCAAAGGTAGCTTCAGGGATGATGTTTTCGTTCGGTGCTGGCACAACGGTGATACGACGAACCGGACCGTCGTAGACACGCTGACCCGAAGGCGCATTGTAGGCATACGCTTGGACACCGAAGTAGTACGTTTCGTAGTTGGTCAGGCCACCAAACTCATGCGAGCGCTGGACACCACGATCACTACCGTCAGCCGTAAGGAAGGTGAGACCATCACCTTCGATCACACGGGTGATGCCGTTGATCACGTCGTAGGTAGCAACAACTTCACCAACCTGATCCTGTGCGTTGGCGTAACGATAGACACGGTACCCTTCAAAGACGTAGTCGTTGTCCGTCACGTCCGAAGAAAGCAGCGGGTCAATCACACGATACGACTCCTGGTAGTTGTTGTCCGTTGGGTTGTAGCCCCACGTCAGGATGACGCGACCGTCATACAGGGTAGCTTCGACACGCGGTGCTGCCGGCGGTGCGGGCAGTGCGAAGTCGATGTCGAACACCTGCTGGGCAAGGACGTCGTCAGCTTTCAGGCGAGCAACCGAATCGAGGTTGTTGTCCCCACGCGACCAGACCACACCAAACACGATTTCCTGCTGGTCGCCGGGATCAATACGGAACGGACCCGTTGCCATCACGAAGCGGCGGTCAGCAGGAGCGATTGCTGTGCCTTGGCCGTCCGAGTTGAACTCTGTCCAGAACTCACCCTGCGACGGATCGCCAGGGAAGACGTAGTTGGTCGGAATGTTCGAGAAGTCACGGCCATTGCCACCAAAGGTGAAGCGTTGACCATCACGCCAACGAGCCTGCATGTAGTTCATGTACTCAGGGCCATCAGTCGGGTCACACGTAACACAACCACCGTTGTTGTAGAACGTGAAGGCGGTCATCGCAAGACGCTCGTCTTCTTCGTCAACGGTACCGTCGCCATCGTTGTCTACACCGTCGTTAGCCACAAGCGGACCTTGGAAGAAGTCATAGCCCGTAGCTGGAGGTGCTTGGCCGTAGCCATCGCCGCCTTCGTCGTCGTCGTCAGCATTATAGACGTACCCAAGGCCAAGCGTCGTATCGGAGCCGATGTAGTCATCGTCGAAGTTGCCAAGGTCAGGGTCACTGAAGATCCCGAAGTAGGCGTCGTTGAGTGCCACATCACCTTTGTAGAAGATGCGGTACTTATAGAACGTCGTGTTACCAATCGCACCAGCCGTGTTGAAGGCAAAGGCCGAGCCATGCACTTCAAGACCCACTGGCGGCGAGTCGGTAGCGTTGTGCGTGTTACCGCGGTCGTTCATGACCCACCACAGCATCTGGTCACCCAGGATAGCCGGGCGTTCGCCAGCAGCCAAGTTGATGACACGATCCAGGCGCTGTGCCAGCGGGAGACCGGTCAGGTCAATCTCGTTACCTTCAGCGTCAAGCGTCGGGGCACCAAGACCTGTGGGCCAATCTTGGAGGTCAGGCGTTGCCACACCAGAACCTTCGTAGGCAATCACGTCTTCTTTCGAGACTTTAAAGACGCGGTCAAAGCCCGAGCAATCGCTCGGAGGGTTACCTTGGTCATCAAGTGGACCAGCCCAGAATTCGTATGGGCCGTACCGCGAGGCCGCGATGCGGAGATCGCCACCAACGGTGCCACCCAACCAGATACCCGAGGCGAAGATGGCATTCGCGCCACCACCTTTGGGCACTTCGTAGACGTGGGGGCTCCCACGCCAGAAAAGGTTGCCATTGTTCAGGATGCGGGCGCGCACGTTGTTAACGTCGAGGAAAGCCTCGCCGAGCGCCGCATCGCAATTGCCTGTGCTTTGCGCCTGTGCCGGGAGCGTAACCAAGCTCGCCAGCGCCAGCACAACCAGCAGGCTAATCTTTTTGATGTATCGCATAATCATAAGTCGATGCATTTACAAGCTGCGTGCATAGGTGCAGTAGAGGGGGTTTGGGCAGGCAAGTGGCGCACCCGACAAGGACACACCACCTGCCTGTACCAACACATCCACACCATGCTTAGAAGTCGAGGCGTACCCCGATACGCGTCACCCGCGGAATACCGTAGTTACCGAGCGAGCGGTTACGGTGGTTGTACAGCGTCTGAGCAGCTGGATCGTTCGAATCCAAGAACTGCTGACCTTCCACGGTCGACAAGAAGCCATCGGTGTCGGCAAGGCCCGTAGCGCGCCAGACGAAGTTGATGTTATCCTGGTCGAGGATGTTCTGCATCCAGAGGAAGGCCGAGAGGCTGGCCCGGTTGCCGAGCGGGAATTTGCGGTCGACGCGTAAGTCGAGGCGAGTCTGCCACGGCATACGCTGCTCGTTGATACCACCGGTCGGGTTCGGAGCTTTCGACGTGGTGATGTTGAAGGCTTCGGTAATACCCGTGTACGGGAAGCCGCTACCTGCCGTTGCCAAGACGTTCACGCCTAGGTTCTGGAAGACTTTGGCACCACCAACCGTCGGGCCTTCCCCTTCGCCCAGACGGTAGTCGAGCGAGAGGTTGACACGGTGACGCTGGTCGAAGCTAAGCGGGCTAATGAAGTTCGGCGGCGTTTCGTCGATCCAAACAATCGTCGAGGTCGTCGTCGAGCTCGAACCCGTACCTGACGCAAACGAGAGGGTGTAGTTGGCGTTCAGTGCTACACCGTTCGTACGGCGGAGGTCGAAGCCAAGCTCCATCCCTTTGATCGTACCAAAGTCGAAGTTAGCATAGGTCGAGTAACCCTGTGGGAACGACTGACGCAGGTCCGACAACTGGATCAGGTCTTCAATCTGACGGAAGAAACCGGAGATCTGAAGAGCTGCACGATCGCCAACACGCTGACGGAAGCCGAGTTCGTATTCCGTGGTGCGCTCTGGCTGGAGGTTGTTGCCATTGATACGGCCTGTAGGGAAGACCAACTGCGAGAGTGGTTCGAAGTTGTTACCCGAAGGACGTTGTGACGTGACGCCATAGCGAGCGAAGAACAGCGCCTGGTCGGTGACCGGGAAGCTGACCCCGATGCGAGGCATGAACGTAACTTGCGGCTCGTAGTCACGGAACGTGTCTTCGGTCACCTCAGTCGTCTGAGCCTCAGGCTTACCAAGCAACAAGATGTCGCCAGCCTGTGCTTCCTGACCATTGGAGTCGAAGAAGTTGCCATCGAGGTCACGATAACCGACTACGTCGTTGCCCGAGAAGTACACAGCAAAGTCATTACCGATGTTCGACGGAGCACCACCGATGTCGCCTGCACGCGTAATATCGAGACGCGAGAAGTCGTCAAACAGGACGCGCGTGTTGTTGTCGAACACGTCAACGCGCATACCAATGTTCAGGACGATGTCACGGAATTCGATTTTATCCTGGATGTAACCACCGTAGTAGATGGGCTCATACGGCGCAACATCGTAGCACGAGAAATCGCCGTTGTCGCCACAGTCATCTACATAGGAGGTCAGGTCTTCACTATCGACTTCCGATGTACCGTTGTAGTTGTACCCGTAGTAGAAGAGACCTTCGAACGGTTCAAAGGGGATGTCGCCATAGTTGGTGTACCCATCTGGATTGAAGTTGGTCTCACCAGCAGCGATAGCTTCAGCCGAACCGTCGTTTTTCCAACGTGACAGTACGCGTGGGTTCATACCCCAACTGCGCTGCGTGCGGCGCTCAAACTCACCACCAAACTCGATCTGATGCAGACCGATCTGCGTCGTAGCAGTGGCCGAGAAGCGGATCTGCTGGTTCTTGAACTGCGAGAATCTGTTCACAAAACCACCCACTGGTGTCACGAGACCCGCCGTCGTCTGGCTTGAGATGGAGGGACCATCGCCATAGCGCTGAACATACGTCGGGACATTCACGGTGAACTCCGTGTCATCGCTCGGATCGTCCGGCGTTCCATGCTGGTCGATACGCGTCTCAGGGACCAACGTAACCGTCTTGTATGACGCCAACAAGCTGTTTGTAGGGTCATCGATATCGGCATAGTTGAAAATCGACTCGATGTCGCTGCCAAAACGCGGATCGTAGTTCACACCTTCGCGCTGCGAGAAGTCAGCCTGCAACTGGTAGAACGTCGAGTTCGAGAGGTAGTGCGTCCACGTAGCGTAGATCTGATAGTCATCGCGCTCACTGGTCGTACCCGTTTCCGGTGCAAAGATCACCGAACGTGTGCTGATGTTATCAAACTCCTGCACGTTGTAACGACCACCGATACGGAGGCTCACCTGATCAATTGGGCGCATCGTGAAGTTACCAGCCAGCGAGAGGCGGTCGTTGCCACGCTGGCGCTTGTCTTGACGCACTTCGAAGTTATCGTCAGACAAGAAAGCTGCAGCTTCCTGAGGAGCCAAGCTGATGTTAGCAGCTTCAACGCCTTCAGGAATATTCAGGACCGTACCGTCCGAAGCGGTAATGGTACCATCTTGGATAATCAACTGACCGTTGTCATCAACAGGAAGCGTTGCGCCAGCAGCCATCGAACCAGGCAGCGAAATCAACACCTCATTCCCGTCAGCGTTGGTAGCTGTGAGCGCCTGTGGAGCCGAACGCAGTGTGCTCAGCAGATCATCAGACACATACAGTTCCCCGATAGCACGTGGATTGCTATCCGCTTGAGTCAGGTACTCAGCCGAAAGGAAGAAGTTGACGTTTTCGCCTACAACGGGGCCACCGATTGTACCGGAGAAGAGGTTGTAGCCGTAGTCATCAAGTGCTTCCGACGTAATGCCTTCGAAGGAACCGAAGAACCTACGCGAACCTGACTTGGTGGTGATGTTGATGATCCCCGACATAGCATCCCCGTAGCGTGCAGAGATGTTACCGATGATCATTTCTTGTTCTTGGATGGCAGATTGCGGCACGGCCGTGGTCCCAATGACCTTCACGCCGTCGATGAAGTACGTGACTTCGCTGCCACGACCGCCACGGACGTTCAGCGTACCCGATCCTTCGCGGCTAACAACACCGGCTTGGATACTTGCAACGCTAGCCGCACCACGAACCGGGAGGTTCACGATGTCTTCGCCTGTGACAATTTTCGGTGCACCGACGGCGTCCTTCTGGATCAAGGGCCGTTCGTACTCAACCACAATTTCACCAAGCTCTACGCCTGGCGTTAGTGCGATATTGAGTTCCGTGGTGTAACCGCTGGAGATCTCTACACCCTGTAACGTCTGCGGCTGATAGCCAACAAACGAGTACTGGATGTCATAGGTCCCCACCGGAATACCGATGACGAAATAGTCGCCATCGATGCTCGTGACTGTACCTAGCTGCGTACCGACCAACAAGACACTCGCGCCTGGCAGAGTCTCTCCCGTGTCAGCGTCGGTAATGACGCCCGAGAGCTTCCCTGTATTTTGCGCAAGTGCCACCATTGGCATGGCCAGCAGCAGGAGTACAAGCACGCTCCATTTACGTAACATATGCTACCTCCTCTAGTGCTGTGGATGTGTGGCTCGGAAGCATACCGTTGCATGCTTCCGGGTGGCAATCACTGTGTGTTTTCAGTGGTTCCGGGGATTTGAGGTGTCTTTAGAGACAGAAGCCGGGACGAAGCGATCGCTTGGCGCCCGAAAGCCGCTATGCTGCTCTACGCCGCACACATCTGGGATGCCGACGCCTAGCCTTGCCTTTCGAGAAGAGCATAGACCAAGCCACGGACAGCACCGTGTGCAAGAAAAGAGGGGTGGGTAAAGAAGAGCGGTAGCGAATCTCTGCGAACAACCTCGGTTACTGATGGTGGTGTTAATGAGATTAACATGTGCCAGGTTGCGAATATATAGGCACCTACAATGCAATGTCAAGGCAATGTGAACCACTTCCAAGAACATGGGGCCTGTTTTACAGGGCGGCTAGGCTACCCAATGTGCAGAGCCATACGAAACGAAGCGGAAGGAGTCAAAACTGGGCAGCAATTTTGGTATTTTGATGCAAAATATCGCCTTAAAACGCTGTTTTCAGTGCTTTATACTAGCAAACCAGCTATTCAGCTGGGTTAATGATCGGGATCTTGAGCTGAAAAAGAAATGCATTTCAGAAGCCCCTCTTAACATCATCTTTATTCTATCTTGCTCGGATCATCATGGTATCCACACAAAGCCTTGGACGACCTACGCCAGCAATGTTTCGATCCAGCCAAAAACTTCGGCGCGCCCCTCACGTTTTGCAGCCGACGTAAGCACAACCGGCACCTCTAAACCATTGGCAGCTAGCGCTTTACGTGCCCGCGCTACCGACTTGGCGCGCTCGTTTCGCTTGAGTTTATCACCCTTGGTAAGCAGAACGATGTAAGAAGCCGCACTATCCTTCATCAGCAGCATGATCTCTTTGTCGAGTGCAGTAGGTTCGTGACGGCTATCTACTAAATGAAAGACTACGCGTAACGGCTCCCGCCCTGTCAAGTATTGCCCAATAAACCGTTGCCAACGTGCCCGCTGCGTTTTTGCGACGCGGGCATACCCAAAACCGGGCAAGTCGACCAAGTAGAACTGCTCATTGAGTAGGAAGAAGTTGAACTCCTGCGTCTTGCCCGGAGTGCCGCTCGTGCGCGCCAAGTTCTTCCGTTCGACCAACATGTTGATCAACGAACTCTTGCCGACGTTGGACCGCCCGATAAATGCAACCTCTGGAATACTTTCTTCTGGCAAATGCTTCCACGCACTTGCTCCTTTCACGAAGGCAATCGACTGAATCTTGTAGGGCTTTGCAGTGGGCTTCGACATAGCTTAACTCAAGTTGCGTTCAATGCTCGCGGCCGTGAGCCTGAACAAATAGTAGAGTGGGCAGGATGCATGCGCTTCAAATATTTCCCTTTTGCTCAGCGATTAAGTTGAGCCGCCTCCTCAAACGAAAAATGGGAACAGGTCCAATCAACCTGTCCCCACCATATTATCCGACTGTAGCAAGAACTACTTAACCCACGTGGGCTTTCACAGTCGCGCCAATCTGAGCCGGGTTCTTGACGATCACGGCTCCAGCGTCTTCGAGCGCCGCGAACTTGTCGGCGGCGGTGCCTTTGCCACCGGCGATGATCGCACCAGCATGGCCCATGCGGCGGCCTGGAGGCGCGGTCTGACCTGCGATGAACGTGAACACGGGCTTTGTCATGTTGGCCTTAATGTACTCAGCGGCTTCCTCCTCAGCAGTTCCGCCGATCTCGCCAATCATGACGACAGCTTCCGTAGCATCGTCTTCTTGGAAGAGCGCCAAGGCATCTTTGAAGCGCGTCCCAATGACCGGGTCGCCACCAATCCCGACGGCGGTCGTCTGGCCAAGACCTTGGCGCGTCAGTTGGTCTACAGCTTCATAGGTGAGCGTACCAGAGCGCGAGATCAAGCCGATGGGGCCTTGCGAGAAAATCATAGCCGGCATAATGCCAACTTTGCACTCGCCCGGTGTAATGACGCCCGGGCAGTTCGGACCGACAAGGTGTGCACCCTGCTGGCGCACATAGTGGTACGCAGGCACCATGTCGCGGGCGGGAATGCCTTCGGTAATACAGATGATCACCTTGATGCCTGCAGCAGCCGACTCCATGATGGCATCAGCAGCGAACGGCGGTGGTACAAAAATGACGGAGGCGTTGGCCCCTTCCTGCTCGACAGCGTCGGCGACGGTGTTGAAAACCGGCCGGTTGAGGTGTGTTTGGCCACCCTTGCCCGGCGTCACGCCACCGATCACGTTGGTGCCGTAGTCCATCATTTGCTGTGCATGGAACGTGCCTTCTTTCCCGGTAAAGCCCTGCACCACCAGGCGGGTGTGCTTGTCAACGAGGATACTCATGGGCTTCTGTATGCGTTTGCGGTGTGGCGGAGGCCATCGTCTTCGGTTCAATTCGGCCCGAATCTACGGCACACGTGTTGCAAACCCCGACGCCTTCGTGCACAGGACCTTTTTTTCAACGATTCGTCATGCGGGAGCGCACCCGCACACTCAGTCCGTCGTTGCCATTACGGCTTGGCCAACCCGAAATAGTTGCGCTTCGGCAAAATGCGGCCCGAGCAACTGCGCCCCAATCGGCAACCCGTTGGCATGTGAGCCAACCGGCACAACAAGCCCAGGAATCCCTGCCAAGTTCGCCGTCACAGTATAGATATCACTCAGGTACATTTCGAGCGGATCGTCGGTCTTGCTGCCAAGCGGAAAAGCCGAGGTCGGTGTGGCAGGCGTGAGCAGCACATCCACATCGGCGAAGACGCGGTCGAAGTCGCGGCGGATGAGTGTACGGACGCGCTGGGCTTTGCCATAGTAGGCATCGTAGTAACCCGATGACAGTACATACGTGCCGAGCATGATGCGGCGCTGCACCTCTTCGCCGAAGCCTTCGCTACGCGTGGTCGTGTACAGGCGCATCAGCGCCGAGTCCTGCTTGCGCTGCTCGGCTTGTACCGACGCGATGGCCTCTGCATCGCCTGCGGCTTCCGCCTCCGTGAGCGCCACGGCCAGCGCTTCGCGCTCAGTCGCCAAGTCCTGCTGCACGGCTTGCAAATCGGCGCGGTAGCCGTACCGGACGCCATCGTAGCGCGCGAGGTTACTTGAAGCCTCGGCGGTTGTCAATACATAATAGGTAGCAATGCCGTGCTCCGTCGTTGGCAAATCCACTTCCGTGAACGTAGCCCCAGCCGCTTCTAGATGGCCACGCGCAGCGTCAAGAGCGGCGCGGATCTCTGGGTCAAGGCCATCGCCATAGTATTCGCGGGGCAACCCGATGCGCAGCCCGGCGACGCCTCGTGTCTGCTCAGCCGTGTAATCGGGAACAGGCACTGGAGCCGACGTGGCATCGGCGGGATCGAGGCCAGCCATCACATGCAAGACCGCAGCGGCATCCTCGGGTGTGCGCGCAAAGGGGCCGATGGTGTCGAACGACGACGCAAAGGCGACCAAGCCATAGCGACTGACGCGTCCGTAGGTAGGCTTCAGGCCAACGACACCACAAAACGCCGCAGGCTGCCGGATCGATCCGCCGGTATCGGTGCCGAGTGCCGTGTGGCAGAAACCCGCCGCCACAGCCGCAGCCGAGCCACCCGACGAGCCGCCAGGCACACGGGTCGTATCAACAGGATTACGGACTGGCCCGAAATAGGAGTTCTCGTTCGACGAACCCATCGCAAACTCATCGCAGTTGGCCTTCCCTATAAATATGGCCCCGGCTTCGCGAAGCCGTACGACAGCGGTGGCATCGTAGAGCGATGTGAAGCCCTCCAAGATGTGCGAGGCGCATGTCACGGGCTGATCGCGGATGCACAGAACATCTTTGATCGCCATCACCATGCCCAGCAGAGGCAGGTCGCGCCCTTCGGCGTGCAACGCATCGAGTTCGCGCGCGCGAACACGGGCAGTAGCCTCATCGACCCAAAGCAGGGCGTTGATGGTGGGGTTGGCCTCGGCGATACGTGCGAGGAATACGTCGACAACCTCAGCCATGGTAGCGTCACCACGAAGCACAGCGGCACGGGTCGCCTGAAAAGTCTTGAACTGCATGAACACGTAGGATCTGTTTCGCGAGAGGAACCGGGCTGCAAGCGAAAGGATCGCCTGCGCCCGAGATTGAGGTCGGTGCGTAGGCGATCCTTCGAAACGATGCGAAGCTGCTTAGCGAACGCCGAGATCTAGGCCTCGCGACACTAGGCTCAGTCGGGTTGGTGCGGGCGTGGCGTCTGCGCCGGAGTCTGCGACTGCTCTTGGCGCGGCATGGAGTGTTGCGAGGGGCGATGGATCTGCGGCTGATCGGCCGTCGTGATCTCTTGCTTAATCTCGTTTGTGGCTTTCTTAAACTCGCGGATGCCTTGGCCCATCCCACGCGCGATCTCCGGAATGCGCTTGGCACCAAAGATCAGCAAGATGGCAAGAAAGATAAGGATGAGTTCCCAAGTTCCGAGACCACCCATAGTGTATACCTCAACGTAGTAATGACAGATGCGAAATGCATGTTCAGGTAAGATACAGCCCTTCCTGCCCGAATCCCTACCATGCGCGATTTTTTACAGAAACGCCCCACAATTGTTCACACCCTCAGGGTTTTATGGCAACGTTCGCTTTTCCATACGCACGACTCGGCAAAAGCCCTTACCTTCGAGCCCAAAAAACCTGCCGATGACAACTACCCTGACGCGCGAGGCCGTACGCGCTTGGCCTAAGACCGAACTCCATTGCCACCTTGACGGCTCGCTGCGCCTTACGACGATGCTCGAACTGGCGCATGCACAAGGGAAAATCGGCTTGCTGCCTTCAGATTCGCGCGAAGGACTAGCGAACGAGTTACGTAAAATCGACGACTCGCCGACGCTGGAGTCTTACCTCGCATGGTTTGATTATTCGATTCCGCTGATGCAGTCAGAAGCGGCATTGCAGCGCGTTGCGTATGAACTGGTCGCGGATGCCGCCAAGGAAAACCTGCGCTACTTCGAAGTCCGCTTCTCCCCTATTCTACACACCGCCGAGGGCCTGACGCTCGAACAAGCCACCGAAGCCGCACTCGATGGCTTGCAGGCTGCAGGCCGCGACTTCGGGATGCACACGGCGGCCATCATCTGTGCACTGCGAGATCGGCACCAAGACGCCTCGCATCGCTTGGCGGAGTTGGCTGCGGCGTACCAAGGCAAGGGCGTGGTGGCACTCGACCTTGCCGGTGGCGAAGCAGGTAATCCCGTCGTCGACCATGTGGATGCGTTCAACTATGCGCGGCGTCACTTGCTGCACATTACGATTCATGCGGGCGAAAACTGGGGACCAGAATCGATTCGACAGGCCCTCTACTACGGCGGTGCGCAGCGTATTGGGCACGGCGTCTCGCTCCAGCACGACCCGGCGCTGCTCGCCTACGTCCGCGATAACCAGATCCCGCTCGAAGTGTGCCCAACCAGCAACGTGCAGACGCATGTCGTACCCAGCTATGAAGGCCATCCCGTCTACGATTACCTCGCAGCGGGCATCCCCATCACGGTTCACACCGACAGCCGCCTCTTCAGCCATACAACGGTCACAGATGAATTGTGGCTGCTCTATGAGAACGGCCCCGTAACGCCCGAGCAACTCCGGCAGATTACCCTCAACGGATTCCGCGCAGCATTTGCGCCGTGGGATCTGAAGCAAGACCTCCTACGCGAAGCGGAAGCGGCCATCCCTACGTTCGCCTCTACCGATTCTTGACGGAAATTCCGGCCCCAGCCAAGCGCCGTTGCCCGATCTTTCAGCGTGACGCCGTTTGTTTTCACTGCCGCACCGCCAACCCGCATGTCCGATACCCGTACCGTCCGCCGCGCCGCCTCCGTGCTCGGCTACATCGACCTACCCGCTGACAAGTCCATCGCCCACCGCTCGGCCATGCTGGCCTCCATCGCCGACGGGCCGTCGCAGATTGTCAACTACCCTGCCTCCGCCGACCCGCAGTCTACGCTGGCGTGCATGCGGCAACTGGGTGTGTCCATCACAGAAGATGAGAACGGCATCCTGAACGTAGAAGGGCGCGGGTTGGACGGCTTGCAAGCGCCCACCGAACCGCTCGACTGCGGCAACTCGGGTACGACGATGCGACTACTCTCCGGCATCCTCGCCGGGCAGCGCTTCGACTCCACGCTGATTGGCGACGCCTCGCTGAGTGCGCGCCCCATGAGCCGGATCGCTAACCCGCTGGCAGAGATGGGCGTGACGGTTGAGATGACCGACGGACACGCGCCGCTCACCATTCGAGGTGGACAAAACCTCCGGGGTATCACCTACCGCCTGCCGATGGCATCGGCGCAGGTGAAGTCGTGCGTGCTGTTGGCGGGCCTCTATGCCGAAGGCGAGACGACGGTTATTGAGACGCTGCCTTCGCGGGATCACACCGAGCGCATGCTGGGCCTTTCGGTGATGGAGTTAGGGAACGAGCGCCATCTGAGCGTGCAGCAAGGCCACCGGATCCCCGGCCGGACATGGGCGGTCCCACGCGACTTCTCGGCCGCTGCTTTCTTCCTCGTCGCCGGTTCCATTGCACCCGAGGGCATGCTGCGCTTGCAGGGCGTCGGCCTCAATCCAACCCGGAGCGCCCTCCTCGACGTGCTCCGCACGATGGGTGCCAAGATCTGGGTTGAAAACGAACGGATGCACAGCGGCGAACCCATCGCCGACCTCGTCGTCAAGCCTGCCCCCCTGCACGGCGTCCGCGTCGACGGACCGCTGATCCCCAGCCTCATCGACGAAGTGCCCATCCTTGCTGTTGCCGCGGCGAGCGCCACCGGACGCACCGAAATTCGCGATGCCCACGAGCTACGCGTGAAAGAGACCGACCGCATCGATGCGATGGTGAAGAACCTGCGCGCACTCGGAGCCGAAGTCGAAGAATATGAAGACGGCCTCGCGGTCATCGGCGGCAAGCCACTCAAAGGCACCACCGTCCCCAGCTTCGACGACCACCGGATCGCGATGGCGATGGGTGTGGCAGGGCTCGTGGCCGAAGGCGAGACGACCATCGAAGAAGCCGACTGCGCCCGCATCTCCTTCCCCAGCTTCTGGGACGAACTTGCCAAGATTGTAGGCTAGCGCACACGCAGCACGGTTCGACTCGCTTGCCACGTCGGTGTCTCCATGCGCACGAGGTAGACGCCCGGCGCTGCGCCGGTGGCATCCCACGTGACGGTGTGCTCACCTTCGACTTGACTGCCGTCGAAAAGCGTAGCCACCGTGCGGCCGAGCATATCGGAGACGGTGATACGGACGAAGGAGACACTTGGCAACGTGTAAGCAACTTGCGCTGTGGTCTGCACGGGGTTGGGGTAGACGGACTCTAGTGCAAACGAGAGCGACGGCGACACGTCATCTGGGTCTGAGGTATCGTCGCTGATGTCCTCGACGTAACCTGAGCTGTCGGGGACGGTAAAGGTCTCAAAAGGCGCAAAACGTGAGCCCACATAACTACCATCCACAGCCTGCACCGTCCACAGATAGGTACCTGGTGGGACGCGCAACGTATGCTCCGTGGATGTGCTCAACTTACCAGGTTGAGGCAGGGCTCGCTGACCTGTCGTCACATCAGCTTCTGCTACAAACACCGGCTCTCCACGGCTATCTATCACGTGGAGGTCATAGGTAAGTCGTCCGCTCGAAAAAGGAGACATATTGCTGACGCTCGCCCGTTGCCAGCCCAAGTGCACACGACCAGCATCTACTACGGTAGCGCGCAAGTTTGATGGTGCCGAAGGGCCGTCGTTTCGCCGTTGGCCTTGCCATGCATACATGGGCATTGTACGGCTCTCACTAGACCAATGTCCCGTCATAGCGATGTCCAGATGGTCATCATCATCAAGATGCCCAAAGGCAAGTGCACTACCGAGCGGTGCAGGCACTTCGTGTTGGAGAACAAAGCCGCGCGAACTGTACTCGTACAAGAAAAGGAGTTTTTCCGTCATGAGCGCGACTTCGAACAAACCATCACCGTTCACAT